>JANNPG010000473.1:0-9303 GCA_031399805.1 Betaproteobacteria bacterium
GCTGCGGCTCGGCCAGGATGCGGCATAAAATAAGGGGAGGATACCGAGGTGAAGCTCAAGGTCGCCGGCGCGCTCGCGATCGGTCTGTGGTTTGCCCCCTTGGCGCACGCCGCACCCTGCCTCACCGTGACCGTCACCGGAGCGCAGGGCGGCCCACAGGCCTACCAGGGCCAGGCCGGCCCCGGCACGCTGATCCGCTACGGCGACGACGCCGACAACTGCAGCGCGGTGCGGCTGCAGTTCGATGCCGGGCGCGGCACCCTGCTTCGGCTTTCACAACTCAACGTCCTGTCGTCGCAAATCAACGCCGTGTTCTTCACGCACATGCACAACGACCACAGCGAGGGCTTCATCGACCTCATCCAGCACCGCTGGGCGCTGTTTCCGGCCAGTCCCAAACTCGACGTGGTGTGCAGCGATGATGCGGCCTCGCCGCTCGGCTTCACCTTGAGCTGCAAGAAGTTCGTCGCGCACATCGCCGATGCGTCCGTCAATTCCGGCGAGATCGCGCAGCGCCTCGCGGAAGACAAGCGCCGTCTCGCCGGCGGACCGGCGGCGATGGCCAACGTGCGGACCTTCGCACCGACCAACGAGCAACAGGCGGTCTGGTCGTCCGGCGACGTGAAGGTGACAGCGATCCGCTCCACCCACATCCCCGGTCACGCGTCGTATCGGGTCGATACGCCGGCGGGCAGCGTGGTGATCGGCGGCGACGCCGGAAACGACAAGTTCGTGCCGCCGCGGCCGTCGTCCACCTCCGAGCAGGTTGAACTGCTGGCGAAGGGCGCGGACATCATCGTGCATTCGACCATCCATCCGGTGATGGCGCCGGACAAAGGCAGCGGCATGCCGGCGCCGTTCTTCTTCCGCCAGAGCACGGCCGCCGATCTGGGCGCGCTGGCGAAGCGAGCGGGCGCCAAGCACCTCATGCTCACGCACCTGATCCCGCCGGTAGGCGCTGAGCGCCAGGGCGCCTATAAAGTGCCGGGTGGTCCGCTCACCGAAGCGGATTACCGCAAAGCGGCACAGGAGGGCGGATTTGGCGGCAACATCGTCGTCGGCACCGATCTTGTGAGCATCCGCCTGCCGGCCAAGTGAGCGCGCGGGCGGCGGGCGGGAATGAATACGCGCGCCAGGTGTTAACCTATCGGCCATCGGCGGCGTGCGCTGACCGCGCCAATCGCTAAATGGAGAAGCCCGTGAAAAAAGTCCTCGGATTGTTGATTGTTCTGGTTGCCGCACCCGTCGCGCCCGCCGCGGATATCGAGGCCGGCAGGGTCAAGGTCGCCACCGTGTGCGCCGCCTGCCACGGCGCGGGCGGGGGGAGCGTGAGCGACAACATCCCCAACCTCCCGGGCCAGCGGGCGGCCTATCTCGAGGCACAACTCAAGGCGCTCAAGGACGGCACGCGCAAGAACCCGTTGATGAACGCCATGGCGGCGCAGCTGAGCCCCGCGGACATCGCCAATGTGGCAGCGTATTTCGCGTCGCTGCCGGGCGTCGCCGCCAGCGCGAAATCCGCGCTCCTGCCCAATCTCGTCAAAACCGGCGTGACATTCCCCGAAGGCTACAAGGACACGTTCACCAAGTACCACACCATTAACTTCCCCGCGACCAGGCAGGTGCGCTATTACTACGCCAACAAGGCCGCCGCGCAGGCGGCCAGGGAAGGCAAGCCGCTGCCGCAAGGTTCCTACCTGCTTGCCGAGGTGTACGCGGCAAAGCTCGACGCGGAGATGAAGCCGGTCATGGGCAGCGATGGCTTCTACGTGGCGGACAAACCCCTGTTCTACACCGCGATGGCAAGTGGTCCGGACTGGGGCAAGGACATCCCCGAGATGCTGCGCAATGCAGACTGGAACTACGCCGTTTTCACGCTGGACAAGCAGCAACGGCCCGGCGTGAACCAGGCCGAGTGCCTCGCCTGTCACAAGCCGCTCGACAACGTGAGCTACACGTTCACGCTCAAGCAGCTTGCCGAAGCCAAATAACGCTGACGGCGGTCGGCGGACGCACGCTCGATCATTCATTTGCCGCGCTTGAGCGCCGGCTTTACCGCCGCAGCGGTCGCGATCACCGGGAATATCGCGCCCGGCGTAGTGGTTACCGCTTCGGAACCGCCCACGCTTCCGCGCTCGACACGCCCGGCGGCGGGGTGAAGATGATCTGCTCGGCGCCGCGCAGTTTGTCCGGGCCACCCCAGAATTCAGCCATTCTGCGCTGATCCGCTTTGGCCCGGCGGTCGACTACTTCGGGATCGCAGATCGTGCGTAGCGTGGTTTCGAGTGTTTGTGTACGGCCGCCGTCGCGTCCTTCGTCGACGAGGTCGAGCGTTTCGTGCGGGTCGGCAGCGAGATCGAACAACTGCGGCGGCATGCCGACGTGGTAGATGAGCTTCAGGTCGCCGTCGCGCAGCATGAACTGGCCCGTTTTCGAGGCTTGCGCGTGATACTCGGCGAACACCGGGCGCGCGGATTCTTTGCCGCTGACCGCGGGAAATAAAGAGACGCCCGGCAGGCTGCGGTCGGCGGCTGCGAGTTGCGCGCCGGCGTTCGCGACTGCGGTCGGGAACAGATCGACGTGCGAGACGAGCTGCTTCACCACATGTCCCGTGGGTATGCCGGGACCGGCCATCAAGAGTGGCACGCCGACCGAACCTTCATACAGACTTTTCTTGCCAAAGAGACCCTGCCAGCCGAAGAGTTCGCCATGATCGCTGGTGTAGATGACGCGTGAATTCGCAAGCAGTCCGAGTTCCTCGACGACTTTCATTACCGCGCCGATTTGCTCGTCGAGATGCGTGATGAGGCCGAAGTATCCGGCGGCGACGCGTCGCAACATGCGTTCGTCGGTCATCTCGTGGTAACCGTCGATCTCGCGCAAATGGCGCGCCGACGGATGTTCGGGGCGGTCGCCGGGACGGTAGCGCGCCGGCAGGGGCATATCGTTCTCGGGGTAGAGGTCGAGCAGGCGCTGCGGCACCGTAAATGGCGGGTGAGGGCTGATGTATCCGACCTTGAGCACCCACGGTTTGGCGTGCGGTGCAATGTTCGCGCGCAGCCACTCGATCGCCTTGGCGGTGATCTGGCGGTCGTATTCCTGATAATGCGTTTCACCAACCCCCGAGCGCTTGGTGTAAAGGTTCCATTTGCTGTCGTCGGTCAGCGGCGGTTCCGCGTCGTAACCGCGCAGGAGATTCTTGATCGCGCCCTGACCTTCGTGCAAATGCATCGGTATGATCTCTTCGGTAAAGCCGTTCGCGGGGTCGCTCGCGCGGTAATGCAGCTTGCCGATGCCGGCTACCGCATGGCCTTGCTCGCGCAGGCGCAGCATCCAGCTCGGCACGCGCGCGTCATAAGCGATGGCGTTGTCCCAGTAACCGGTTTCGTGCGCAAAGCGGCCGGCCGCCATGGCCGCGCGCGCCGGACAGCACAACGCGCTGGTGCTGTAGCTGTTGGCAAAGCGCACGCCGCGCGCGGCGAGCTTGTCGAGCGTCGGCGTTTTGACGATGGCGTGGCCATAACAGCCAGTAACTTGCCGGTTGTGGTTGTCGGAGTGGATGAAAATCAGGTTGGCGGGAGTCGTCATGACGTTTTCCTAAAACCTATCTCAAAAATCCTATATCTAAAATCAGCCGCCGATGAACGCCGATAACTACCCGATGCAAGCCAGCGAGTTCACAATGGAAAAACAATTCATTGCTATGCGATTTATTGCAGTTTCCTGACATTTCTCTGTGCTCGCTGTGGCAAATGTTTTTTGAATTTATCGGCGTTCATCGGCGTTCATCGGCGGCTACAAATTGTTTTTTAACGTAACTAATCGTCGAGCCGGATATTGGCTCTTTTGCCGAGGCTCGCGATGCGCGCGCGCTCGGCCAGCATGAACGCCGCAAACTGGGCAGGTGATTCGGGTTGCACACTCGCACCCTGTTTCGCGACGAGGTCGCGCACTTCGGGCGCCTGCAAAGCCTTGATGAGTTCGGCGTGCAGCTTCATCACGATCGCAGGCGGCGTCCTGGCGGGAACGACAACGCCCCACCACTGCGTGATGTCGTAACCGGGCACTGTTTCGGCGACCGTCGGCAAGTCCGGAATGAGCGGGTCGCGTTTCGCGCCGGTTGTTGCGAGCACTTTGATGCGTCCGCCCTTCGCGTGCGGCATCGCCACCAGCGGCGAGGTGATCAGGAATTGCAACTGACCGCCGATCACGTCGGTCAACGCCTGCGCCGCGCCTTTGTAAGGCACGTGATTGGTTTGCACGTTGGCCAGCACGTCGAACATCGCGCCGGCCAGATGCGCGGGCGAAGCGTTGCCCGCCGAGCCGTAGTTGAGTTGCCCCGGCTTCGCTTTCGCCAGCCTGACGAGGTCAGCAACACTTTCGACGCCGAGTCCCGCGTTGACCGTCACGACGTTGGCCACCGACGCCATGCGCGAGAGCGGCGCGAAATCGCGGTCGGGATCGTAGCTAAGCTTCGCTTTGAGCGCGGGCAGCCCGGCGAACAGCGTCGACGTAGCAGCGATGAGGGTGTAGCCGTCGGGTGCGGCGGCTTTGCCCAGTTCGATGCCGATGACGCCGGAGGCCCCCGCGCGCACGTCGACCACGACCTGCTGACCGAGTTGCTGCGACAGTTTGTTGCCGACGATGCGGGAGAGTACATCCTGCGAACTGCCGGCGGCGCCGGGCACGAGGAAGCGAATGGGCTTCGCAGGATAGGTCTCGGCCGCATTGGCCGTTGGCAGGAGCACCAGGACGGGCAGACAGCCCAGGACGCGCAGCAGCGCATTCATTAGCGGTCTCCGGCGGGGGGGCGGTCGGCTGGTCAGCACACGCTAGGGTTTCGCGGATTGAATCTCATATACGGCATGCACCGGCCAATGATCGGAAGGCGCGGCATCCTTGAGATAAAAATGCGGCACCGCCGCCGCCACCGCGCGCGCTTCGCGGTTGGCGACCAGCCAGTCTATGCATTGATTGACGACGCGATCACCCGGCGGCACGTCCGCAGTGGGATAGCACTGGAAAGTCGGCGGAGATTGCACGCCGAGGGCGGCAAAGCAGCTGACATAACCCGCTTCATGGAGCATGCGCGGCGGATGGACCGGGTCGTTCATGTCGCCCATGAAAAACAGCGGCTCGCCGGATTGGTTCAGCCGCTTCAGCGCGGCGATGATGCGGCGTATCTGCGCGACGCGCGGCGACTGGCCGGTTTCACACTCCTGCTGGTTGCGCTGGGACGTCAGATGCGCGGTTGCGACCAGCATGGTGCGGTCAAGTTCGCGGATCTTCAGGCGCACCCAGAAGAGCCGCCGATCGCCATCCGGGACGATGCCGAAGTCTTCGGCGCCGTGCTCCACGCGGTCGAACAGCGCGTCGCGCCAGTAAATATTGCCCTCCGTGGTCCAGCCCCGGAAAGGATCGTCGACGCGCTTATGCCCGGGCAGCGCTGCGTCGATGAGGTCGCGCGATTCAGGCTGAAATTCCTGCAGACTCAGGACGTCGGGATCGAAGGTGTCGAGAAATCCGCGCAGTGCCGGCGCGCGCACCGCCCAGCGTTCCGTGAGCCAGATGTTGTAGGTGACGATAGAGATGCGCAATGGCAACACTTTTCCCCCCGTTTCTAATAATAGGCGGCTTTCGAGCCCGGCGGCGGCGAATAGCGGAAGGTGCCGCGCTTCAATATCGCGTCCTTGCCGCCGACCTCGGCAATTTTCGCAGTCTGGTCGGACTTGGCAAGTTTATCCACTGCGTCGGGATCGACGACTTTGCGCAGCGCCGCTTCGCACTCCTTGATGATGGCGGCGGCGCCCGCGTCGCGTCCCAGATCGCTGCGCTCGTTCGGATCGGCGTCAAGATCGAACAGCATCGGCGGCAGTCCGGCGTAGTGGATGTATTTGTATTTGCCGTGACGGATCATGTACGCGCCGGTAATGGCGCCAGCGGCATGATACTCGGAGAGTATCGTGCGCTTGGGCACATAGCCTTGCGCGATGTCAATCAGCGAATGGCCGGGAAGTTGCGCATCGCGTGCGTCCATTGTCGCGCCAGCGCCTTCGATGAACGTCTGAAATGCATCGGCCAGCGTGACCGGCACATCGCATACATTGTCCTGCGGAACTTCGGGGCCCGCGAGTATCATCGGGATGCCCGCCGACTCTTCATACATGGTCGACTTGCCCCACATGCCGCGCGTGCCGAGGTTGTCGCCGTGATCCGACGAGTAGAGCACCCGCGTCGTTTTGGCGAGCCCGGTTGATTCGAGCGTGGCGAGGATTTTGCCGATGTTATCGTCGAGAAAAGAGGTGAGCCCGAAGTAGGCGGCGATCGCGCGCCTCACCATCGGTGCGTCAAACGGCTCGTCGAAGCACTGGCATAGCCGCATGGCATCGGTGAACGGGTGGCGCGGACGTTCGGCGCGGTCGTACATGAGCGGCCAAGGCACGTCTTTTTCCGGATACATATCGTAGAACTGCGGTGGGGCGATCAGCGGAAAATGCGGGCACACGAAGCCGACGTAGAGCACCCACGGCTTGGCGCGATACTTGGGTGCTGCGTGTTCCAGCCACTGCTGAGTATGCGCTGCGATGTCGCGGTCGTATTTCGTGTATTCCGATTCGCCCGGACCGGCTTCAGGACCCAGTTTCTTCGAGCCCTGGCGCACCGGCAGTTCGTCGCGGATGAGACCCAGCAGGTCGCCGACGCCGTTGACGATATGCATCGGCAGGATTTCCTCGTCGAAGCCGTTGCGCCGCGCAGCCGAGTCCTGGTAATGCAATTTGCCGATGGATGTGACGCGATGGCCCTGGTCCATCAGCCGATGGCCCCACGTCGGCGGCGTGCCGTCGTAGGCAATCGCGTTGTCCCAGCAGCGGTGCTTGTGCACGTACTGGCCGGTCGCGAAGGAAGCGCGCGCCGGCACGCAGATCGGACAGTTGGTGTAGGCGGAGGTAAAGCGCGTGCCGCGCGCGGCCAGTTTGTCGAGATTGGGCGTCTTGATCAGCGGATGCCCGTAGCAGCCGGTGACGCGCTTGTTGTGCTCGTCGGACAGAATGACGATGAGATTGGTTGATTTCATTTGTATTTGCGCTGCAGGATTTCGGCAAGCGGCACGCCGTTTTCGATGTCGGCTTTGCGCTTGGTGTCCCCGCCGTCGATTTTGCGCGCGGCTTCGAGCACTGCCGCGGCCAGCGCGTGCGGAACGAACGCGATGCCCGCTTCGTCGGCGCACACCAGATCGCCCGGCCGCACCGCGATGCGCTTGCCGAGGGTTTTCTTTTTAGCCATGGGAGAAAATGCGATTAGGGGAGGAGCTTTGATTGTAAGCGTCCATCCGGCCTTGCGTCAATTTGCCGCATTCGCTATCGTGCAGGGATTCTTAACTTCAACCACCCACGATGGACTTCCATGGCAAACAAAAAGCGTGGCATGCGGCGCGGACTCACGGCGTACGGCGACGAGGAATTTTCGCTGTTCCTGCGCAAGGCTTTCGTCAAGGCGATGGGTTACACCGATGACGCGCTCGACCGCCCCATCGTCGGCATCACCAATACGTTCAGCGGGTTCAACGCTTGCCATCGCACGGTGCCGGATCTGATCGAAGCGGTGAAGCGCGGCGTCATGCTCGCCGGCGGACTGCCGGTCGAATTTCCGGTCATCACGCTGCATGAATCGTTCGCGTTTCCGACCAGCATGTATTTGCGCAACCTGATGGCGATGGACACCGAGGAGATGATACGCGCGCAGCCGGTCGATGCGACGGTGCTCATCGGCGGCTGCGACAAGACGGTGCCCGCGTTATTGATGGGCGCGGCGAGCGCCGACCGGCCGGCCATCATGCTCGTGACGGGGCCGATGCTGACCGGCAATCACCGCGGCGAGCGGCTCGGCGCGTGCACCGACTGCCGGCGTTTCTGGGGACGGTTTCGCGCCGGCGAGATCGACCAGAAGGAAATCGACGAGGTCAACGAGAAGCTCGCGCCAACGGCCGGCACGTGCATGGTGATGGGCACCGCGAGCACGATGGCGCTGTGCACCGAAGCGCTGGGCATGATGTTGCCCGGGGGTGCCGCCATCCCCGCCGTGATGGCGGACCGCATCCGCAATGCCGAGGCGACCGGCGCGCGCGCGGTGGCAATCGCGAAAGAGGGATTGACGCCCTCGAAGATCATGACGCCGCAGGCGTTCGAGAATGCGCTGCGCGTGCTGCTCGCGATCAGCGGCTCGACCAATGCCATCGTGCATTTCGCCGCGATGGCGGGGCGGCTGGGAATCGAGCTCGATCTCGAAGCGTTCGATCGCATCGGGCGCGAGACGCCGGTGCTGGTCGATTTGAAGCCGACGGGCCAGCACTATATGGAAGACCTGTACCGGGTCGGTGGTTTGACCACGATATTGCGCGAAATCAAGCCGCTGCTCCATCTCGATGCGCTGACGATTACCGGGCGCAGCCTCGGCGCTAACATTGACGCCGCTTCCGCAACCATCAAGCAGGACGTGGTGCGGCCGTTCAAAAACCCAATCTTCAAAGAGGGCGGCATGGCGGTGCTGCGCGGCAACCTGGCGCCCGGCGGCGCCATCGTCAAGCAGTCGGCGGCGACCGTCAAGCTCATGCAGCATGAAGGGCGCGCGGTCGTGTTCGATACGCTCGAAGATCTCGCCGCGCGCATCGATACTGCCGACCTTGACGTGACGGCGGACGATGTTCTCGTATTGCGCAACGCGGGACCGAAAGGTGCCCCGGGCATGCCGGAGGCGGGCTACATTCCGATCCCGAAAAAACTCGCGCAACAAGGCGTGAAAGACATGGTGCGCATCTCGGACGCGCGCATGAGCGGCACCGCGTTCGGTTCCATCGTGCTGCACATCACCCCCGAGTCCGCGGTCGGCGGGCCGCTCGCGCTGGTCAAAACCGGCGACCGCATCAGGCTCGACGTCGCCAAACGCCGGCTGGAGTTGTTGGTGTCCGATGCCGAACTCGCGGCGCGGCGCAAAAAATGGCGCGCGCCGAAGTCGCGTCCGGGCGACGAGCGCGGTTATCGCAAGCTCTTTCTCGACACCGTACAGCAGGCGGATCGCGGCTGCGATTTTGAATTCCTCGCGCCGCCGGTCAAATCGCGCACTCCGTCGTAGTGCAGCGCGTGTTTTATTACGCCGGGCGCTCTTAATTGATGACGCGCGTAATCCGCGCATCCGCCAGCGCGAGGCGGTCGACCAGCGTATTGAGGAGTGCCTGGACGATATTCAGTCGGCACGCCGCATTGACGCGTTTCTCGATTGCTTCACGGGAAAACTCGGCAACCACGA
>JANNPG010000474.1:0-6613 GCA_031399805.1 Betaproteobacteria bacterium
CGCCTCTACGCCAAGGAACTCGTGTTGCGCAACTTCGTCGGCCTGCCCGCGGACCAACTGCTGGAGCGGATGGTCGAGCTTTCACTGCGCACGGAGGAGCATCTCTGACGTGGAGTTTAGCGCGCTGACCGATTTTCCGGATTCTGGCCAACTCGATCTGTTTGTGCATTCTCGCGCCGTGGTTCTTGCCAACGATGTCATCGACGCATTGCTCGCGCCCGCCGGCACGCCGCCGGATGCGGTCAGCAAGCTCGCGGCAGCGATGGCGAAGATTGCCGCGCCGCCCGAAATCAACGTGTCGGTCCCTCCACTTTTTGCCGAAATCACGACATCGAGCGGATGCGCACCACCTCCAAAAGTGTGATTTATTTTGCAGTCCGCCTGGCGACGGATCTCGATCCGCGTAACCATCCCGACTGCGGTGCCGCCCTGTTTCGATGCGGCGGGCGCGTCGGTGAGTTGTTTTCAAGGCACGGAATATTATAGAAAATACTGCAGTATAGTCAGCGCCATCGCGGTATTCCCCCCGTCGGCCGCATTCAAACTGCCACTTGGATAGCGCCTTGGCACACTTCATGCGGATGCTTAAGCCGTGACCAGTCAACTGGAGGGGACGAACATGATTCTTGATTCGAAATGGGCAAACCGGGAAGTTCTTGGCAGCGTCGGGCAGCGGCGGGCTAATCTACAGCGCCTATGCCTCGCAAAGCCAAACACTGCGAGCATTTATGGGGGGGCAATGCGCAAAGCTGTTTTGGCGATGATGTTGGCCGTCGTGAGCAGTGGCGCGACCGCGGCGTGGCTTGACGTTGGTGATACCGAAGCCGTGACCGCCTACGTTGATCCCGCCACTATTCGCAAGGCAGGTAACGTGGTGACGATGTGGGATCTGCTTGACTATAAAAAGGCCCAGGAGATCCCATCGGGCAAGACTTTTATGTCCGTACGGGCGCAAACCGAATACAGCTGCAAGGAAAAGAACTCGCGACCTCTTACTGCATCTGCCCACTCGGAAAAAATGGCCAGGGGTGGTACAGTTCACGCCGTCAATGAGCCTGGCAGTTGGCGGCCGGTTCCGCCTGGCACCCTGGACGAGGCGCTGTGGAAAATCGCCTGCGGGAAGCAGAGGGCCCTGTGACCTTTATCTTAACGGCCCATTGCTTTAGCCACCCTCGCGGTGGCTTTTTCTTTTGCGGCACGGGCTGGCTTTACCGGCAAGATAATTATGCCAGGCTCACAGCAGTTGGAGCAGCCCGCGCGCGCGGGCGAGTTCGCCGCGCTCGATGCGCCTGAGGAACGCTGCGACTCCCGCGTGCGGCGGCGGCGCTGCCTTCGCGCGAGATGAAATCTGGCATAATTCCAGACAAGGCCTGCCCTCCTGCGAAGAAGCCCGACAACAAGTCGCCGCCGTTTTTCCCGCAACCGGATGTAGCAGGAGGAGTTTTCATGGCGCCACCGTTCAAGACCATAGACACCCACACGCACTATTTCCCGCACACGTACATCGATTTGATCGCGAAATACGGGAAACGCTGCGGAACCACGGTAGTCACCGACGACAAGGGCGTGACCTTCATCCAGGTCGGGCTGCATCTGCGCACCGGCCCGATCGTGCGCCCGTTCATCGACATCGACGAGCGGCTTAAAATCATGGACCGACAGGGCCTCGGCATGCACGCGCTGTCGCTGACGCAACCGATGGTCTACTGGGCCGACGACGATCTCGGCATGCAGCTGTGCGTGGCGTTCAATGACGCGATCAGCGCCGCCCACGTCGCGCACCCCGACCGGCTGATCGGCTTCGCCTGCCTGCCGTTCCAGAATCCGCACCTCGCGCTGGAAGAACTCGAACGCGCGGCCCGGCTGCCCGGCATCAAGGGGGTCTACATGGCCACCGCCGTGCGCGACCGCGAACTGTCGGACCGCAGCTTCTTCCCGGTGTATGAACGCTGCGCGGCGCTCGGACTACCAATTTTCCTGCACCCGATGATGATCAATAACGAGCGCCTGAAACAGTATTACCTGATCAACCTGTGCGGCAACCCGTTTGATACCGCCATCGCTGCCTCGCATCTGATCTACGGCGGTGTGCTCGACGCGTTTCCAGCCCTGGAAATCAGCCTGCCGCACGCCGGCGGCGCGCTGCCCATTCTGCGCGGGCGGCTGGACCGCGGTTTTTACACCCGCGCCGAATGCAAGACCATCGCCAAGCCGCCCAGCACCTACCTGAAGCGGTTCACCTACGACACCATCAGCTACGACGAGGAACTGCTGGAAGACCTGGTCAGGCTCGTCGGCGCCGACCGCATCATGGTCGGCAGCGATTACTGCTTTGACATCGCCTACGATGAGCCGGTCAAATTCGTGCACGGGGTCAAATCGCTGACCGCCGAGCAGAAGCAGCAGATCCTGTGGAGCAACGCGGCGAAACTGCTGAAGCTGTAGTTCCGCCGCTACGCGCCGCCGTCATTCCACCTTGATGTTCGCGGCGCGCGCGACCTTGGTCCAGCGCGCGATTTCGTTGCGCATGTGCGCGGCCAGGCGGTCCGGCGGCGTGCCGATCAGTTCGACCCCCAGCGCCGCGGCACGGTCCTTGAAATCCTGCGCGGCAAGCACGCGCATCACTTCGGCGCTGACCTTGCCGACGATGTCTTTGGGCGTGCCCGCCGGCGCGTACAGGCCGTACCATGTATCGAAGTCGATCGGGTAGCCGAGCTCCGCCATCGTCGGAATGTCCGGGGCCAGCGCGGCGCGCTTGGTGCTCGCGGTCGCCAGCGCGCGCAATTTGCCCGTCTTCAGGTACGGCAGCGGCAGCTGGATGATGTTGAAGCCGACGGACACTTCGCCCGCCAGCAGTGCCGTGTGCAGCGGCGCGGCGCCCTTGTACGGCACATGCACCAGTTTGACGCCAGTGATCAGCTTCAGCTGCTCCAGCCCGAAATGCTGGCCGCTGCCGTTGCTCGGCGAGCCGAAAGTCACTTCCCCCGGCCGCGATTGGGCAAGCGCGATCAACTCCTTGACATTCTTCACCGGCAGCGACGGATGCACCACCAAGAGGTTGGGCTGCGCCGCCACCAGCGACACCGGCTCGAAATCCTTCAGCGGGTCATAAGGCAGCGTGGGATACAGCGGTACACTCAGCGCCTGAGGCCCGATGCCGCCCAGCAGCATCGTGTAGCCGTCAGGTGGCGCCTTCGCGACAATTTCGGAACCGATATTGCCGTTGGCGCCGGCGCGGTTCTCGACCGTCACCGGCTGCCCCCAGGTTTCGTTGAGCCGGTGAGCGATGTTGCGCGCCATGAAGTCGTAGCCGCCGCCCGCCGGGAACGGCGCGATTATGCGGATGGCACGGTTCGGATACGCGCCCTGCGCCTGCACATCCGCGGCGGAGAAAGCCGCGGCGACGGCGACGGATAACAGCAGTTGTCGCAGTCTAATTTGGCGTTTCATGGCTCTATCCTTTCAGGCGCCGAGGTGGCGTTTGAAGAAATCGATACTCAGGCCGAGCGCGCGGTCCGCCTCGGGCTTGCTGTAGGTTTTGCCGCCGTGGCGCGCAAACGCGTGATCCGCGCCCGGGTACTTGTGGATGGTCACCAGCGGATTGGGCGACAGCCGCCGCTCAAGCAGGTCGTTGACTTCGGCCTGCACCCAGCGGTCCTTCATCGCCATGTGCAGCATGAACGGCCGGTGCAGGTTGCCAGCCTCGCGGATGTTATGCTCAATGTACGTGCCGTAGTAGGCCACCGCGCAGTCGATGTCGGTACGGCAGCACATCAGGTAACACAGCTTGCCGCCGAGGCAATAACCGACTGCGCCGACCGTGCCGTCGCATTCCGGCAAGCACGCCAGGTATTTGACGGTGTCCTCCATGTCACGCACGCCGAGGTCGTACTGGAAGTCGTAATAAAGGTCGAAGGCTTTTTTCACGTCCTCCGGGTTGCCGTCCGACAGCTCGACCCCGGGTTTTTGCCGCCAGAAGAGATCGGGCACGAAACAGACGAACCCGGCTGCGGCAAACTCATGGGCGTGGCGGCGCATCGTGTCGTTGACACCCCAGATCTCCATGATGGCGACGATGGCGCCGGCAGGCGTACGCTCCGGCACCGCCAGATAGCCGCCCATGACGCCGTCGCGCAGCGGTATGGTGATGTTGCGCGTCTGCATGCTCCGCTCCCTATTGCGCCTTGATGCCGGCCGCCTTGACCACCCGCCCCCACGTCGCGAGTTCGGCCTTCAGCATGGTAACAAACTCGTCGCCCGTGGAGCCGATGGTCTCCACCGCGAGCGCGTCGAGCCGGGCCTTTGTCTCGGGATTGGCCAGCGCGCGCAGCAGATCTTTGTGCAGCTTCGCAATAATCGGCCGCGGCGTGTCCTTTGGCGCCGACAGGTTGTACCACCCCTCGACGCTGAATTTCAGGCCGCTTTCCGCGACCGTCGGCAAATCCGGCAACAGGGACGAGCGCTTATCTCCGCCCACCGCCAGCGCGCGCAGGCGGTGGGCCTTGATTTGCGGCAGGGCTGCCGAAAGGCCGTTGAACATGACATTCACCTCTCCCGCGATCAACGCGGTCATGCCGGGACCGGCTCCCTTGTAGGGCACATGCACGATGCGAATACCCGCCGCATGATTCAGCAGTTCGCCCGCCATGTGGATGCCGGTACCGTTGCCGCCGGATGCGAAATTGAGCGTCCCTGGCTGGCTTTTTGCCAGCGCGACCAGTTCCTTCACGTTCATGACCGGCAACGCCGGATTGGCAATCAACACATAGGGCGCGGACGCCACCAGCGATATATGCGCAAAGTCCTTCACCGGATCATAGGGAATCGACTTGACGATATGCGGGGCGATCGACATCGGACCGGAGAAGCCGAACAATAGCGTATACCCGTCGGGCGTCGCCTTGGCGACGATTTCGGTGCCGATCAGGCCGGCGGCACCCGCGCGATTGTCGATAACAATCTGCTTGCCGAGGATGGCGGACAGCGATGTGCAAACCGCGCGTGCAATCACGTCTGTCGGCCCGCCCGCCGACGACGGCGCAACCATGCGGATCGGGCGCTCGGGATAGCTCCCGGACTGCGCGGCGACGGCGCCGCTGACAGCCAGAATCAGCAGCGCCGGCTTCGCCTGGCTGGCAAATGACGGCAGATAAAACCCGGTGGTTTTAGCGACACGTTCGGCGGCGGCCGTCGCGTGTTGCACGCCGCACGCATGGGCGTCACCCTCGATACTGATCACCGGAAAAGGTTTGTACATATTCATGTCCTTCAGCTATTCCACCCCGAAGTTCGCGCTGCGGGCATTCCTGTCGCCTGACACAATGCTAGCCTGCAGGAAAACGCTTGTCGTGAAATTTCAGCACATCGGCGACGCAGCGATCGGGCAGGTAGTCATAAACGTTGTGCCGCGCATTTTCATAGATAATGAGTTCGGCGCCCTTGATGCGCCTGATCATTTCGCTGTAGAGCGAGATCGAGCCGATCGGCTCGGCGCCTGGCGCTACAATCAGCGTCGGGCACTGAATCGCGTGGATTTCGTCCATGAAGTCGGTATCGGTCCAGTAGCCGATAAAGCGCGCGAGAAAGTCGAGATCGTTTTTGCAGATCTCGTCGAGCACCCATTTGATCAGACGCGGGTCGGCTTCGCCGACCGGCAGGCGATCGTCGATCGTTTCGCCGAACACCGCGCGCATGCCCCGCTTGGCCGCGTCGCGCAGCCAGCGCTTGCCCTGCTCGCCCTTGAAGCCCGGCGTCGAGCAGAACAGGATAAGGCTTTTCACCCGCTCAGCATGATGGATCGCGAGTTGCTGCGCGACGTAACCGCCGGCTGACACGCCGACGAGGTGCGCTTTGCCGAGCTTGAGATGATTTAGCAGTTCCAGTGCATCCTGCATCAACCGTTCCTTGTTGACCGGCAGGCTTGCAGGCGGGATCTGCGAAGCGCCGTGGCCCCGCGTGTCGACGCGAATCACGCGAAAGCGGCGCGCCAGCCCCGGCACCATCGAATAGAAACGCCGGGAACTGCTCATCGCCGGGTGCAGCATCAACAGCGGTTCCGCCGCCTTCCACGGATCGGTGAAATCGTCGATGTAGTAGGCGATTTCGATGCCGTCACTGGTCTTGAAAGTCTGTTTGTCCATTTTCCGTTTCTCGATTACTAAGAACAACTCTTAAAATTCTAAACAGCGATTAGCCGCCGACTTGACGAGACGGTCAACGACTTCACGCGCGATCAGAGAGCGCGGCCGGCGAGCACGTCGTCCAAAAAATGTTTGGCTTCAAGCGCACAGCGATCGGGAATTTCGCCGACCATGCTGTGGCCGGCGCCCTTGACGCTGACAAAACGGCAATTGTGGAGGTATTTGCGCATCCGTGCGTACTCATGCGCCTCGACCATCGGGTCCGGATCGGGCACGACCATCAACGTCGGACACGCGATGGCGGCGAGGCGCTCCGGAAAATAGTCGCTTGCCATCAACGGCACGAAGCGTCCCACAAACTCGGGCGTCACACTTTCCGCCGTATCGAGAAACCACTTCTGGTGCTCAGGGCTGGCGTCGCCGATGCGGTCGTGCATCGTTTCGGTCAGAAACTGGCGCACGCCGCCTTTTGC
>JANNPG010000482.1:0-3849 GCA_031399805.1 Betaproteobacteria bacterium
TGCAGGCCGCTCATCTCGCGCCCGATGGAGCTTGCCATGGTGGCGCGCTCGATGCCGAAATAATCGGCGCCGAACGCGATCCACTCGTCGGGGTGGGCAGCCGCATAGCGGTAGCTCTTCCGGCAACCCCGCAGCACCGCCTGCACGAGCGCGGGCTCGTTGGCGATCGTGCCGGTTCCGGCGACAACCACGCTCCACTGCATATCGGGACAAAACGCCGCATCCGTCAGTCCCAGCATGACCCGATACGCGCCACTGCCCTCGCCGATCGAGACGTTGGGCTCCGAGAGCACCGCGCCGGCAAGCTCGCCGGAACGAAACAGGTCGACAACCTGCGGATAGCGCTCGCCCAGACCCACGATCTTCAGATCGACATCGGGATCGAGCCCATGGCGCTGCAGCACTTCGCGCATGAACCAGTAGCTGCAACTGCCGATCGAAAGCGCCGCAACCGTCTTCCCGCGAAGATCGCTCCAGTCATCGATTGCAGGGGACGCAACGAAGTACTGCACCGCGCGGCGACGCACGCTGCTGGCAACGATTCTGAAGCGTGCACCGCGGCCGATGGCGGTGGTTGCCGGCGGAGTTCCGAGCTCGCCCATCTTCAGGACGCCCTCGTCGTACGCGCGCGCAATCTCAGGCCCGCCGAAGATGATCTTCAGCACGAGATCGATCCCCTCCTCACGAAAAAAACCGCGCGCGATGCCCAGGCGCAGCTGCAATGCCTCTTTGTCGGTTGGAATGCCGTAGTCGAGCGCGACGTTCATTTTTCCGCCATTGCGGCCGCCTGCTTGATTTCTCCGTCCTTATACTCGCCCCACGCGGCGGAGAGTTGCGCCAGCGACAGAGGATCGAGATCGAAACGCGGCACGTGGTCCGCGTCCCAGTGCCCGTGGTCGTCGACGCCACGCACCAGCGTTGCCTGCCTGCGGCTGAGGGTCGATCGCACGTGGGTAGGGATGTAAAAGAACGCGAAACCGATACGCCGGTCGGCGCCGCGATTCGGACCGGAGGCATGCGCCATGCGCTCGTGGTGCAGCGAAAACTCTCCCGCCGCCAATTCCATGCACACGGCCTGATTGTCGTCCAGACCTTCGATGCTTTGGCCTTTCGCGAGCATATTGTCTTTGGCGTAGGTCTCGACATGATGCAAGTCGGGACCGAGATGGGTGCGTGGCATGACCTTGAGACAACCTTTCTCCACCGTGCTTTCCGTAAAAGCGACCCACGCCGTGACTTCCTCGTGCGGAGCGAGCCCGAAGTAGGTCGAATCCTGATGCCACGAAACGTAGCGGGGATCGCGGCCATTCTTGGCGAAGATCGAGGCTCCGAACAGCAGGATATTCGGCCCGATCACGTCCTCCACTGCGTCGAGGATATGCGTGTTACGCCCTAACTCCATGAGCCACGGAAAGGCGAGATTGCCCTTGATTTTGAGCGTACGGTTGGCATCATGTCCCGCCTGGGTTTCGTAGGCTTCGATGCGCGCGCGGTATTCGGCCGCCTGCTTGTGACTCACGGCGCACAAAGGAAAAACATAGCCTTCGCGGCGAAACCGGGAGAGTTGCGCCGCAGTCAGATGTTTCGGCATCCCAGTCTCCCTCGTCCCGAACGGTCTGACATTACTTCCATAATTTGCGGAAATCCGCCTGCCGGATGTCTGACGAAAACAGCACCACCGACCGTCGCTGCTGATAACCTACTATGTACACGTACCCTAATCCATCGGTAATTGGCAGTCAACGCCCGTTCGCGTAACAGAAACCGCAGAGCACGTCGTTTTGCAATAATGATTCTTGTGCTATCGTGCGGGCGCACCGGAAATATGCGAAGGGGGATCGGCGATGGGGAATGGCGCCGGGGAAACCGCGCGGCAAGGCCTGCGTGTTTTCCTCAGCAGGGTGAAACGCAATTTCCCTGAGGAACTGCTGCGCATCCGCGCGCTCGTCCCGACCGCGCGGGACATCACCTCGCTTGTCCTCAAGCCTAATCAGCACGAAATGAGCCGCAACCAGATCATCGCCAAACTCAGCGCGTTTCAGGCGTGACGCGCCGCATCGCGCCGGATATGACGCCCAGTCAATCGCATATTCACTCCATTCGCAACCTGCGCTACCACGTGCGCACGTGGGGGGACGCGCGCGCGCCGAAACTGTTTTTGCTGCACGGCTGGATGGATGTGTCGGCGTCGTTCCAGTTTATGGTCGACTGCTTCGCGCACGAGTGGTACATCGTCGCCCCCGACTGGCGCGGCTTCGGCCTCTCCGGGTGGGCGCGCGACGGCTACTGGTTTGCGGATTATTACGCCGACCTCGACGCACTCCTGGAAATCTACCAGCCCGGCTCGCCGGCATGCCTTGTCGCGCACAGCATGGGCGGCAACGTCGCCGCGACTTACGCAGGCATGCGCCCGCAACGCGTGGCGAAACTGATCTCCATGGAAGGCTTTGGTACGTCGCGTACAAAACCCGACGATGCGCCGGCGCGCTATGAGCGGTGGCTTGATCAGCTGCGCGATCCGCCGCGCTTCAAAACCTACGCGTCGTTCGAGGAGGTCGCCGCGCGCCTGAAGAAAAACAACTCCCGCCTCACGGATGACAAGGCGCGCTTTCTCGCCCAGCACTGGGCGAGGCAGACCGCGCCGGGCGTGGTGTCCCTCCTCAGCGATCCGAAACACAAAATCGTCAATCCGGTGTTGAATCGCATGGAGGAAATCCTCGCCTGCTGGCGGCGCATAACGGCCCCCGTGCTGTGGGTTTCAGGCGCCCAGTCGCGCGCGCGCGGCTGGCGCAGCGACTCCGTCGCGCAACTGGCCGAACGCAAGGCCGCATTCAAGGACTTCCGCGAGGTCGTGCTAGAAGACTGCGGCCATATGCTGCACCACGACCAACCCGCGCGGCTCGCCGCCGACATCGAAGAGTTTCTCACACCCGCATAAATCGCCGCGCGCCGGCATCGAGCGGGCTGGTCGCCGGCGGCGACTGCGTTATGATGCGCCGATGTCGTTGCCCGAGCCTTCACTACCCGGCATCTTGCCGCCACCGGCCGCCGCGCCGCAGGATGGCCTGGGCGCGCTGGGGGCGAGACTGCTCGGCACCAGGGGACGCCGCAATGCGACGGTGCTGACGGTCTCGCTCTGCATTGCGCTGCTCGGGTACTGGACGTACGGGGGCGTGCGCAATTCGCTGCGGGAAGTCCGTGCCGGAGGGCTGCAGACCGTGCTGGCGGCCGAAGTCAGCGCGCTGCAAATCTGGGTCGACGAAAAAAAAGCGGATGCCGAGCGCTGGGCCGGTGACGCGCGGGTGCGCGGCTATGTCCGCCAACTTGTCGAGCTGGCGCGGGAGCGCGGCCCGGCCAGCCGATTCTGCGACGCGCCGGCGCGCGTCCACCTCGCCGCGGTGCTCAAACGCGTGCTCAGGGACGAGGGCAGCGCCACGTTCAATTTGATCGACCGCAACGGGCTGATTATCGCGAGCCAGTTCCGCGAGTACTGCGGACTGCAGGTCAAGCAGGCGACTTTCCTCGCCGACATGGCGGATGTTTTCGAGGGCCACGCCCGCTTCAGCCGGCCGTATCCCGAGCAGGAGCGCATCAACAAGCCGCCGGTGATCAAACTCGACCGGCCGCTCGTGTGGATCGAGGCGCCGATGCGCGGGCCGCAAGAGGAGGTCATCGCCGCCCTCGGCTTTGGCAAATTCGCGGACCGCCAGTTCGCGGCGATACTCGGCCTTGCGCGCCCCGGCAAGACGGGAGAGGTTTATGCGTTCGACGAGAGCGGCATCATGCTGTCGAAGAGCCGCTTTGCCGACGAGCTCAGGGCGCTCGGCCTGATTCCGCCGAATGCGGACC
>JANNPG010000544.1:0-9389 GCA_031399805.1 Betaproteobacteria bacterium
GCGGCAACAGCAGCAAAAATATGCACAAAATTCGACGCATGGCGTCCTCATCGGTGGCGTGAAACATCAGGGTGGCGTGCGCGGCGATCAGACGCAGGGTCTGGACAACGCACGCGGGACGGCCCTCGCGCACAGCTCAACGGGCTGCGACGCTGGTGCCGCGTGACGGGATTAGACGCGAGGCGGGCGTTGCGGCTGTTCCGGGATGTGTCCCGAAACGGATGTTGCAAGGAACAGGCTGCGCTCCGACCCGGACTCGGCCGCAAGCGTGGTGGCGATCACCGGAATCGCGAACGCCGAGGCCGTGCTGCAGTGGTCGGAACCGAAATCGCCCGCCGCAAGCGGGCGATCATGATCAGGCACGGTTGCCTCGTGGGCGTGATCGTACCCGCCCGTGTGGGCGTGCGCGGCCACGTCGAGCGCTGACGCCGCCGGCTCCTGCTGGCACATAGGCATGACCATCGCGGCGATTCCCTGCAATGGCAGGACCGCGATCAAGAGCGTAAGTACGAGTTTTTTCAGAAAACTTTTCAGAAAACGTTTCACGCGGCTATTCTAATCGTCCGGGGTCAGGCATTGCAAGAACAGATAATGACCGATGTTTAAAGGAAAAGTTCAGTCGGCTGCATTCGACCAACGGTCCAGACTCGCTCCCCGAGCCGGGCAAATCCGGGCACTGGGAACTTGGGATTTTATTTCCTGGTGCCGAAAACGCGGCTACTTACGTGCAGTAATTCGCTTACAGCGGTGTGCCAATACCCGCTGCACGCAATTGACCTTCGTCCGGCCCTCTGCCTGCGCAGCAATCAGCAAGCTTGCCATTGACCACTACGGCCGGAACGCTCCGAACACCATACTGCTTCGCTTTTTTTGATACCTCAGGTTTGTGCATGTCGAGAATCTCCACCTCGCATGACGGGCACGCGATTTTATTGATGAGCGCTATCGTATCCTCACACACAGCACATCCAGCACTGAATACCTCAATCTTACGAGTTGTTGCCATAGTGTTTCTCCTTAATGCGCCTTAACGTGTTGGTCAGCCTCGCCCACGACACATACAGGACAAGGAGCAATCGATTTTGTACGGTTGCCGAAGATAATTGCCGCGATGAGCATAATAATTCCAGCCGTTGTCAGCCAATCGGCCTCTAGGCCGAACTTGGCGAACAGCACAATGAGCGATGCAGCAACGCCGAGAATCAGCGGAATGACGTTGCCAGTCCGCCGAACCTGAAGTGCTAATACCGTTATCGCCACCGCAAGAAAAATGGCTGTCAATGGCAACAGATACGGTGTGTAATCCAGAAACTCGATACCGAGTGCGCTCAGGATAGCCGCGTAGGCCGGGAAGCAAAGCGGACAAGTCAATTTGGGTAGCAACGCAGTGCCAACCGCAGGGAATGAAGCCGCCGCAGCTTGCCAGTGGCCGGCAACCGGCTTCTTGCGTGGAGCAGCATCAAATAACGCCGAACAAATCGCCTCGATTGGCGGTGTACGGCTTAAATTGCCCCGCGCATCGCTATAGACTCGGCAGGCCCGAGTTCCAGCATTGGGGGCAACACCCGCAATATCTTTGCCATCAACCAGGATCGTTGGCGATCCGTAGGCACGCGCATAATCGGGAGCGTCGGGCGAGCCGCGCTCCCACTCTATCCACCGTGCAGAAACGCCGGTTCGAGTAAAGGCCTTAATCAACTGCGAGCGTGTATCCAGCACATTCGGGCAGTCGGCGTCATATATCAGTTCTACGATCATTGCTGGTCCTTCCTGCTTTCCAGTGCCTCAAGTATTGGACAATCGCTAGTTGGACCGTTCCCGCGACACGCAGCGGCCAATTTCGTCAAAGCGCCCTTAATCTGATGCAAGTCTTCGATCTTCTTATCGACCGCCACAATCTTCTGACGAGCCCGTTGCCTAATATCTCCGCAAGTCGTGCCGGGCTGCATCCGAAGCGATAGTAATTCCTGTATTTCGCTGAGCGAAAACCCCAGCAACTGCGCCTGCCTGATGAAGCGCAACCTGATGCAGTTTAAACCCCGTACCTAAGTATAGAGTCAAGGGTGTTGCCGGCGTCAGCCCGTTACAGGACGTAACGCGCCAAATCCTCGCTTTGCGCAAGCCCCTTCAACCGGGTGTCGACGTACGCGGCGTCGATATTGATCGTTGCGCCAGAGTGTTTCGCCGCGTCATACGAAATTTCTTCGAGCAATTTCTCCATCACGGTATAGAGCCGCCGCGCGCCGATATTCTCGGTTTTTTCATTCACCTGCCATGCGATTTCGGCAAGTCGCTTGATTGCGGTTACCTGAAATTTTATTGTCACGCCCTCGGTCGCGAGCAGCGCTTCGTACTGGCGCGTGAGACACGCATCCGTATTGGTCAGGATCTGCTCGAAGTCGGCGACCGTGAGGCTCGCCAGCTCGACGCGAATCGGAAAGCGCCCCTGCAGTTCCGGGATCAGGTCGGAGGGTTTCGCGAGATGAAAAGCACCGCTCGCTATGAACAGAATGTGATCGGTCTTGATCATGCCGTACTTGGTCGACACGGTCGTGCCCTCCACGAGCGGCAGCAGGTCGCGCTGCACGCCCTGGCGCGAAACGTCAGGGCCTGAGCCTTCGCTGCGGCTCGTAATCTTGTCGATCTCGTCAAGAAACACGATGCCGTTCTGCTCGACGTTGGTGAGCGCCTGCGACTTGAGGTCCTCATCGTTGACGAGCTTCGCCGCCTCGTCCTCGGTCAGCAGCTTCATTGCATCGCGAATTTTCAGCTTGCGCGTCTTGCGCCGCCCGCCGCCGAGATTCTGGAACATGCCCTGAATCTGCGTAGTAAGATCTTCCATGCCCGGCGGCGCGAAAATCTCCATGTGCGCCTGTTGCGCGGCAACGTCGATTTCGATCTCCTTGTCGTCAAGCTCGCCTTCGCGCAGCCGCTTGCGGAATTTCTGGCGCGTCGCATTATCGCTATCGTTCACCTCCGTGACCCCATCGCGTGCCGACGGCAGCAGCACGCTCAGGATGCGCTCTTCGGCCTGATCCTCCGCCCGATGCCGCACTTTGCGCGTCGCCTGCTCGCGCGCCTGTTTTATCGCGGACTCGATCAGATCGCGAATGATGGAATCGACGTCGCGCCCGACGTAGCCGACCTCGGTGACTTTGGTGGCCTCGATCTTGATGAACGGCGCGTCGGCGAGCCGCGCAAGCCGGCGCGCAATTTCAGTCTTGCCAACACCGGTCGGGCCTATCATCAGGATGTTTTTGGGCGTGATTTCCTGACGCAGCGGTTCCGCCACCTGCTGCCGGCGCCAGCGGTTGCGCAACGCGATCGCGACGGCACGCTTGGCGCTGTCCTGCCCGATGATGTGCTTGTCCAGCTCGTGGACGATTTCCTGGGGGGTCATTTGGCTCATAAAGAGAAAATCGTGAGGGGTGAGGTGTTAGGGGTGAGGAAACTGGAGCAGGAGGGTTTTACGCCTCACGCCTCACGCCTCACGCGTCACGCGTCACGCGTCACGCCTCACTCCTCACTCCTCACTCCTCACTCGAGTATTTCAATCATATGCTGCTGGTTGGTGTAGATGCACAAATCGCCCGCGATCGTCAGCGCTTTCTTGACGATTTCCTCGGGCGGCATGGGCGTGTTTTCAAGCAAGGCGCGCGCCGCGGCTTGCGCGTACGGTCCGCCGCTGCCGATGGCGACCAGCCCCTGCTCGGGCTCGAGCACATCACCATTGCCGGAGATGATCAGCGAACTCTGGGCATCGCACACAACCAGCATCGCCTCCAGCCGGCGCAACATGCGGTCCGTACGCCAGTCCTTGGCGAGTTCGACCGCCGAGCGCAGCAGATTGCCCTGGTGTTTTTCGAGTTTGGCTTCGAAACGCTCAAAGAGCGTGAACGCGTCCGCCGTTCCACCGGCAAATCCGGCAAGTATCTTGTCTTCATACAGCCGCCGCACTTTGCGCGCGCTCGCCTTCAGCACGACGTTGCCGAACGTGACCTGGCCGTCGCCGCCGAGCGCCACGCGCGTGCCGCGCCGCGCCGATACTATCGTGGTGCCGTGAAATTGCTCCATGCATGGGTCCGATCAATGAGTGATAGTCGCTATGGGCGCCGGAAGATCGCGCGCGCTTCGCCGCGACGGGTTTAATGAGTGTACCAGCGTCCGCCCTGATCATGAAACTATCGGCGCTTCCGGCGGCATTTCAACCGCGCGACATCCACGCGTAACCGCGTCACACCACATGGTCAGGCGCCAATACGCACGGGCTTGCGGCGCCGCCTGTTTCGATTTGTAGCGTGACGTGTCCGATCTGAAACGCCTGCTCGATATGGTGAACGACGTCCGTGATAAATTCGTCGCCGGGGTGCCCGCCGGGCATGACCAGATGCACGGTCAATGCCGTTTCGGTGGTGCTCATGGCCCAGATGTGCAGATCGTGCACCTCACCCACACCCGCCAAACCGGCGAGATAACCGCGCACCGCCGTGGGGTTCACGTTTTCCGGCGCCGCGTGCAACGCGAGCTTCACCGAATCGCGCAAGAGCCCCCAGGTGCCGACGAATATGACGGCGACGATCAGCAGACTCGCCGCCGGGTCCAGCCACTTCCATCCCGTCAACAGTATGCCGACGCCGGCCACCGCGACGCCGAGCGACACGCCGGCATCCGCCGCCATGTGCAGGTACGCGCCGCGCACGTTGAGATCGGTCTTGCGATCCGCCATGAACAACCAGGCCGTGCCGCCGTTGATGAAAATCCCGATGATTGCCACCCAGATCATCAGCGTTTCGTTCGACGCGGCTGGACTTTTGAAGCGCAGCACCGCCTCCCAGGCGATGCCGCCGGTGACCACGAGCAACAGCATCGCATTCGCGAGCGCCGCGAGTATGGTCGAGCCGCGCAGGCCGTAGGTAAAGCGCGCCGATGGCGGCCGCCGCGCCAGCGTCGATGCACCCCATGCGAGCATGAGGCCGACGACATCGCTGAGGTTATGCGCGGCGTCCGCCAACAGGGCGAGCGAGTTCGCCAACAGTCCGCAAATCACTTCCGCCACGACGAACGCGATATTCAGCGCGATGCCGAGCGCAAACGCGCGGCTCAGCCGGTCGGTGTGCAAGTGATGATGCGCGTGATCGTGGGTATGGGAATGAGAGTGCATGTTAACGCGGCCGATCGCGGATACGGATTAAGAAGCCTCTGCTTTAGCCCTCAACCGTTCGCCCTGAGGTATCGAAGGGTGGACGGTATCTGCGGGTAAGTATTTTATCCGTGCTTCTATACATCAGCACGAACGGACTTAATCAGGGTTCCTTAACTCTATATGGAAGCGCATCGATGCGCTACTGGAGGCTGTTTTCGTACGTCAGCGCGCGCCCGCGGCGGCGCGTGGCCCGCCGGCGAACACCAATACCGCGAGTGCTGTCATCACCCATACAATCGCCGGGCCCGACGGCCAGTCGGTCAGTGCCGATATGACGAGGCCCAGCGCGTAGCCCGCAGCGCCGAGCGCATAGGCGGCGGCGAGGCGCCCGCGCGCGAGGCGCCGCGTCGCGAGCGCCGGCACGATCAGCGTCGTGAAGACCAGATACAAGCCGACCAGTTGCACCGACACCGTGACCGCGCACGCGAACAGCAGATAGAAGCCGACGCGGCCGACACGCTCGCCCAGCATGAACCACACGAGCAATATCACGGCGTACGCGGCGGCCACCAGCGGCAGGCGCGCCGGGTTGACCCAAAGAATCTGACCGACCAGCAAGTCCTTGAGGTGCTCGGCGCCATGCGGATTGGCGGCGAGCACAATCAGCGCGCCGCTCGCGGCAAGAATGAAAGTGACGCCGATCAGCGCCTCCTGCACTTCGGGCCAGTGCTTTTCGGTCCACGTCAGAAGCAGCGCACCCGCAAACGCCGCCGTCAATGCCGATGCCTGCACCGCCCAGCCGTGCGGTTCGAAACCGAGCCAGTCGGCGCCGATCACGCCGAGGCCCGCGATCTGCGCGATGGCGAGATCGATAAACACGATGCCGCGATTGAGCACCTGGATGCCGAGCGGCACGTGCGTGGCGGTGACCAGAACACCGGCAGCCAGCGCCGGCAGCAGGATAGTGAAATCAAACCCGGCAACGTTCATCTGGCGGTGAGCAACTGCGCGATGCTGTCGTCGAACAAGCCGAACAGGTCTTTTGCCTTATTGTTACCGCCGACGGTGAACGGCAGGATCAACACGCGAACTTTCGCGCGCTCCGCCAGCCAGTCGCCGCCGCGCGGGTCGTTATAGGCGGCGAGTATTATCGCTTTCGCCGGCTCACGCTGCTGCTGCGCGAGCAGGTCCGACAGATGGCTCGCGGTTGGCGGCAGCCCCGGTTTCGGTTCCAGCGAGCCCGCTTCCCGCATGCCCAGCCACGCGATCAGATACGACATGTTTTTATGATAAACGATGACGGGCACGCCTTTGAGCGGCGCCGCTTCTTTCTCCCAGCGGAGAATCGCCTGCTGCCAGCGCTCAAGAAACGCCTTGGTGCGCGCGCGATAACTGTCCGCCCCGGACGGATCGAGTTGCGCCATGCGCTCGCTCAACGCGGCGGCGACTTTCGCGATGTTGCGCGGGTCGAGATGGAGGTGCGGGTTGCCGCCCGGATGTATGTCGCCCTGCGCGCGATCAACCGACGCGGGGACTTCCAGCATCGCCGCGAACCGCGCCGCCTCGAAGTAACCGGGCTGTCCCGCATGTATCTTCGCATTGCCGGCCTGCGTCAGCACCAGCGGCAGCCAGCCGATCTCGAGCTGGGCGCCGTTGCAGACGACAAGATCGGCGCTGCGCGCGCGAGCGATCAGGCTCGGCCGCGCTTCGACACGATGCGGATCCTGTAATGCGTTGGTCGCAACGTACACGTTCGTTTTCTCGCCGCCCAGCTCTTTGCTCAAAGCACCCCACTCCGGCGTGCACGCGAAAATATTCAGGGCCGCAGCCGCGGGCCCCGCCGCGAGCCACGTCAGGGTCAACAGGAAAAATCGTAGCTGTGTATTCATCATCATGTCCTTTCGCGACGCTCTCAGAATTTATGGCCGCCGTGCGCGCCCATGCTGTAGATGTACTGCACGAACACCTGATTGTCGGTGAGCCCGAGCCGCGACTTGTCCGACGCCAATTGCAGGCGGATGCGGCTGAACTCGGTGGGACTCCAATCCAGCATCAGCGTGTTGCGCGTCGGACTGTGGCTGGCAAGCACTGGGAAATCCGCGGCGGCCGGTCCGAGCCCGTTGTTGACAATGCCGTTGCTGAGCGTGCTGTAACTCAGCGCATCGTAGCGGTAACCGACCCGCCAGCGCGGATAAAACTGCCACACACCCTGCAGATACCAACCCGGTTGGCTCGACTGGAAGGAGCCGTTGACGGTACCGAACACATTGCTGCCGGCGGTGTCGTCGTAATTTAGCGTGCCGTTCTGCTTGAGCCGGAAATATTCGCCCTGCAGCTTGAAGTTGTTATACGTCGTATTGCCGTTCGGCGCCCACTTCAGCACGCCGTTCACGCCCCACATCTTCGCGCTGCCGGTGAACGTGTTGGTCGTCGCGCCGCCGAGCGAGTCGGCGTCCTGATAGCTGCGCCCATTGGGCGACATCTGCAGGTACGACGCTCCCGCCCGCCACGCGGTGCTCGCGCCGATGTCCCCGCCGAGCGTGGCGAACACGCTGCTTCCGCCGATGCCGTTCTTATTGCGATCGCTGCCCGGAAATTGATCGCCGGCGCTGACCTCGGCGCCCACTTCCATGAAGAGATCCGTCGGCGCAATCCACTTCAACTGCAATCCGTCCTGCTTCAACTGGTTGCCGAGGAACGACTTGTAGACCAGCGGCGCGTCCTGAAAGTCCCACGTGTGTTGATGCTGCTCGTTAAGGTAACCGATGCCCGAGAAGAAACGCCCGCCCTTGAGCGTGAAGCCGCGCGACAGCGCAAGCGTCTGGAAGTAAGCCTCCTCGATGCCGATCCCCCCTTCAGGCGCCAGTGCAACGATCGCCACACCGCGAAAATAGGGATCGATGTTGGCCGACATGACCAGTTCGGTCTCGCCCAGCCCGAAGCTGCGCCTGGGCGGCCCCACCTCGCCGCCCGACGGCACAAACCCGGTGATCTGGTAGGTATTGGGATCCCGCGACGTGTTGGCATACGTGCCCTGCAGGATCAGCGAAATCGCGGGATTGAACGCGTTCTCGCCACTGCGCGCGGAAACCAATGACGCTGTGGCGGTTTCGGCCCTGGCGGAATTTTGCTCGGCCTTGGTCGCGGTGGATTCCGCCTTGGTTGCTGCGGATTCGGCCTTGCCCGTCTTGGCCTCGGCTTCCGACAACCGCTTCTCCAGCAACTGGATGCGTTTTGCGTACGCATCCTTCATCTGCTTTATTTCATCGCGTATCTTGCCGAGTTCGGAATCCTGCGCCAGCGCGGGATTCGCCAATGCCAATGCGACCGCCGCAGCGATCAAATTACGTTTGAACACGTGAGTTCTCCTTCAGTCACAACAGAACACGGCAACCGCTTGTCAGCAGTTGCCCCGCAGGTGTGTCAGAGGAGTACGGGCGGGCCGCGCGAGGCGGGGACTACGAGGTGGGCGGGAAAATCGTGCGGAAAATGACTGCTGCTGCGTTCGACTGCGTTGCTCGCAAGCCGCAGCGGCAGCCGGGCGCAGTCGACGGCGCCGAGGACCTGCGCGAATGTAACGTGGAAATCGCACAGACCCGCGTGCGCGGACTTTTGCTTCTGATCCTGCTGCTGGGATTGCTCCGGCAGGCGCTCCTGCAGGTGCCGCGTCTGGTGCGTGAGCGCGCCATGCTGCGCCACTAGCAGCAAAGCCGCCAGCAGTATCTGCAACAAACCGCGTTTCAGGATCATTGATGAATGGGTGTATATACCAAGGCGGAACAAACTAACACAAGGCGGGATCGGTTGCAAAAACCCGCGCGATCAACCCGCGGTGCCTGCTATATACTCGCGCGGATAGTCCGGATTCGTCACGCGCCGGCGCCGGTGCCATGAAAAAACTCCTGCTCTTCCTGATCAAACTCTACCAATGGTGCCTGAGCCCGTTCTTCGGCGGCCAGTGCCGTTTCTACCCGAGTTGCTCGGCCAACGCGGCCGAGGCGATAGACACGCATGGCGCGCTGCGCGGCACGTGGCTCGCAATCCGGCGACTGCTGCGCTGCCACCCATGGCATGCGGGCGGCGTGGATCAGGTGCCGCCTAAGAACCGGTAATGGGTTAACGGCCTTGCCTGCTTTTTTGGTTTTGCCTTACTCATCACCCATTGCCCATCACTCATCACAAATGCGAAGCGCCGGCAACGCGGCAGAGCAAGCCTTTCAGATACTCGCCCTCGGGGAAATTCAGC
>JANNPG010000561.1:0-1612 GCA_031399805.1 Betaproteobacteria bacterium
CCGCAAACTGCTGGCGCGTGTTGCCGACCGGGACTATGCCGTCGTCGTGCAGGCGCTGCTTTAAGTCCGCGCTCTGCATGATGGTTACAACATGCGCATTGAGCGCGTTTAAAATGTCTTCCGGGGTTCCCGCCGGTGCGAGCAGGCCATACCACTGGCTCGATTCATAACCCTTCAGACCCGCTTCCGCGACAGTTGGAAGCTCCGGCATCGCCGGCAGCCGGGTCGTACTGGTGACTGCAATCGCGCGCAACCGCCCCGACTTTATATGCGGGCCGGCGTTGATCGCGGGCAGGAACATGACGGGAGTCTCGCCGCTCAGGACGCCGATCATGGCCGGGCCCGATCCGCGATAGGGCACATGCACCATCTGGACTCCGGCGAGCGTATTGAAAAGTTCTCCCGCCAGGTGCGGCGTGCTGCCGCTGCCGGAACCGGCAAATCCAACCGCGCCGGGTTTGGCTTTCGCCAGTGCGATGAGATCTTTGACCGACTTCACCGGCAACGAGGTGTGAACCACCAACACGTTGGGTCCGAGCGCCATCAGGCTGATGGGTTCAAAGTCCTTGATCGCGTCGTACGGAATTCGCGCATAGAGACCGGGATTGGTGACGAAACCGGCGCCGGTGAAGAGCAGCGTGTAACCGTCTTTCGCCGACTTGGCGACGACTTCGGTTCCGATATTGCCGTTGGCGCCGCCGCGGTTCTCGATGATAAAAGTCTTGCCGAAGCTGTCCGCGAGTCTGGCTGCGAGCAGCCGTCCGGCACTGTCGACGCCACCGCCGGCGGGGAATGGCACGAGCAGGCGTACCGGGGCGGCAGGATAGCTTTGCGCAAGCGAGGTTCCGCTCGCGCATGCAAATAGCGCAGCGAACAACGATCTACGAACAGTATTCATCATAGCCTCCGCTTATCCGTTCAGACCGAGCAAGTTCAGCCGCGCGCCGTCATCGATCAGCTTCGGCAGCACGGGCATGCCGGTGAGCCGGCCGCCGACTTCCAGCCGGGTCGCGCCGTCTTCCGCTTTTATCATGTGGATGCCGTATTGCGCGCCTTCGGCGTTGACGCGATCGAGCGCCGGCTGGCCCACGTGATGCGCGTGCGGGGCGAGTTCGGCCGCGACTCCGTTCCAGATGTTGCGATCGAGCGCGAGCGAATGCACGAGTGCCGCGCGCGGCGCCCCGGCGCGCGGTGCCGGGTGCAGCATGTAAGCAATGACGCAGCCGTCGGATGTCGTGAATGTTCCTTCAGCGGTGCCGGGCATTATTCATCTCCGTGATTTCTATTGGTGCGACGCACGCTGCCATGCGGCGAGCAGCGCGCGCGCTGCAAATTCGACCGCCATCTCGCGCTTGTAGGCAATCGAGCCGCGCACGTCCGCCATCGGCTGCGCGAGTGCGCGCACGTTTTGCACCGAGCGGCGCACGAGAGCCTCGTCGAAATGCTGGCCGGTCAATTCCGGCGGTTCAACGATGATCGGCTTCCAGCTGACAGAGCCGACGACCACGCGCGCATGCGTGCAGCGGCCGGTTGCGTCGACAGTTACTTTCGCGGCGGTGTTGACGGTCGGGATTTCCAGCACGTTGCGCGCCATGTATTTATGGAAACTGGA
>JANNPG010000577.1:0-13420 GCA_031399805.1 Betaproteobacteria bacterium
CGTTGAGCGTGCGCAAGGCGGGCAACGGCTTCTTATACGTCAACGGCACGCCGACCGATTGCGTGCACCTCGCCGTGACCGGGCTCCTCGACGAGATGCCGGATGTCGTCATTTCCGGCGTCAATCATGGCGCGAACATGGGGGATGACACGATCTATTCTGGTACGGTAGCCGCGGCGACGGAGGGTTTTCTGCTCGGCATCCCGTCGCTCGCGATTTCACTGGTGGCGAATGGCAACGATCATTTCATTACGGCGGCGCGGGTCGCCGCCGATATCACGCAGCGTTTTGCGCGTCAGCCGCTGCGCGAACCCGCATTGCTCAACGTGAACGTGCCTGATGTTCCGTACGAGCAGTTGCGCGGCGTTGAAATCACGCGCCTGGGTAAGCGTCACAAAGCAGAAGCGGTGGTGAAGTCCACCACACCGCGCGGCGGCACCGTGTACTGGGTGGGCGCGGCCGGCGGCGCGCAGGATGCAGGCGAGGGAACTGATTTCAATGCGACTGCCCGCAAGTTCGTATCGGTGACGCCGTTGCAGGTCGATTTGACGCATTTTGCGCAATTGCAGACGATCCGGGACTGGATGACGTGAGCGAGCGCATTTCCGGTATCGGCATGACTTCGCAGCGCACGCGCATGCGCATGATCGAGCGCCTGCGCGAGCAGGGTATCGTCGACGAGGCCGTGCTCAACGTGATGTACGAGATTCCGCGCCACATTTTCGTCGAAGATGCGCTGGCGAGCCGCGCCTACGAGGATTTCGCTTTGCCGCTGGGTTTCGGCCAGACCATCTCGCAACCCTTTATCGTGGCGCGCATGACCGAATTGCTGACGGCGGGCAAATCGCTCGGCAGGGTGCTTGAAATCGGTACTGGTTGCGGGTATCAGACGGCGATCCTTGCGCGGCTCGTGAGCGAGGTCTACTCGGTCGAGCGCCTGTTGCAGTTGCTCGCGAAGGCGCGCAAGCACCTGCGCGAGTTACGCATCAACAATGTCAGGTTCAAGCATGCCGACGGCCACATCGGCATCCCGGAAGCCGCACCGTTCGACGCCATTCTCGTTACCGCCGCTGCGACGCATGTGCCTGCCGCGTTGAAAGAGCAGCTTGCGGTGGGCGGCAGAATGGTCGTGCCGATGGGGGCGCGCGAACAGCATCTTTGCGTGATCGAACGCGGCGCGCGTGGTTTTTCGGAATCCAGGCTCGACGCGGTGAATTTCGTGCCTATGCTGTCGGGGCTGAACTGATGGCGGGCCGCACGTTATGCCGCGCCTGCGTCGTCGCGTTGCTGGCGATGTTCGCCGGTTACGGGTGTATGTCGACGCGTCAACCCGCGCCGGTGAGCGACCGCACCCCGGTCGCCTCCAAGCCCGTTGCCGAGCCGGCGCCCACGCCGGCGGTGCGCGAACCCGATCAGCGTCCCGAGTTTTATACCGTCAAGAAGGGCGATACGCTGTACACGATCGCACTTGACCAGGGGCTCGATTACAAAGACCTCGTCGAGTGGAACGCTCTCGACAATCCGAATGTGATACGTGTCGGTCAGCAGCTGCGGTTGCGCGCGCCGCTGTCCACGGTGGTGGCCACACCGCTGAAAACCGCACCGACAATCGAAGGGCGTCCGGTGGGCGCCGGGAACGAAGCGGTCAAATCGCAGCCCAAAGCGGTCAAGGTGCCCTATTCGGAGCAGGCGTTCGCGCAATTGTCGGCGCAACCGCAACTGCAAACCAGGCCGGCCGCGCCCACGGTTGCCAAGATTGACACGCGGCCTGAAGAAAAACCCGCCGCCAGCGAAGATGATGACGAAAAAATCGATTGGGGATGGCCGGCGGGCGGCAAGGTATTGACGACATTTAACGAATCGACGAATTTGAAGGGCATCGGAATCGCCGGCAAGCTCGGCCAGGCGGTGATCGCCAGCGCACCGGGCAAGGTGTTGTACAGCGGGGACGGCATACGCGGTTACGGCAAACTGGTGATCATCAAGCACAACAAGGTGTACCTGAGCGTTTACGCGCATAACAGCCAAGTGCTTGTTAAGGAAGGCCAGACGGTGGTCAAGGGACAGAAGATCGCCGATATGGGTAACAGCGATTCCGATCAGGTGAAACTTCACTTCGAGATCAGGCGTTTCGGCAAGCCGATTGATCCGCTCAAGTTGCTGCCGGCCGACCATCGGGGATGATTACAACACGATTGCAACGCGGGATTCAGGCGCGTGTGCGGAACGCCGCGACCGCGCGCCGCAACGCCGAGATATCTTCCGCCAGCGCCTGTTCGCCGTAGCGCAGGCGTATGTACAAGTCGCTGATGGTGCCGATGGCGGGCGCGAGTTCCGGGCGTGCGGCGGTGGCGCGTTTGCGGAATGCGTCGGGTCCTTCGCTGGGGTGGCGGGTCATGCCGTGCCGCGCGAGCCGCGCGCAGAAGCGCGCGTACGCGGCGGCGACCGGGTCGGGGCGCTGCGAGTGCAGTTTGCGCAGCATCAGGAGTGCCAGCACCAGCGTTATCGCGCCGATTGTGATGAACATGACGGTTATCATGCTTTGCCAGGTTGCGTCGTCGATGCCGATGCGCTGCATCAACTCGCGTTGCCGCTCGATCGTATAACCGAGCACCACCTGATTCCACGAGTTCGCCAGCGAATCCCAGGTGAGACGCGCGCGGTGCAGCCAGCGGAATTCGCCGCGCAAGAGCAGCGGCAATGCTTCACCCTGCGGCACGGCGGCGAACGCACCGGACTGCACCCGCGTGGGAGCAACCGCGGCGGTCGGATCGACACGCGTCCAGCCCTCGCCGGCGAGCCACACTTCGACCCATGCATGCGCATCCGCCTGGCGCACGATCATGTAATTGCCGACGGTATTCAACTCGCCGCCCTGGTAGCCGGTGACGATGCGCGCGGGCACACCGGCGGCCCGCATGAGCACCGCAAAGGCCGACGCATAGTGCTCGCAATAGCCCGCCCGCGTGGTCTGCAGAAACTCGTCGACCGGGTTGGCGCCGAGCAGCGGTGGGGTGGTGGTATAGGAAAAATTCTGGTTGCGGAACATGCCGAGCACCGCGTTGATATAGGCACGGTCGTCCGTTGCGCGGCTGCGCATGTCGCGCGCGAGTTCGCGCGTGTACGGGTTGGAGGTGCCGGGCAGGCGCAGCGCGCGCTGCAGTTCATAGCGCGGCGCATCCCCGCTGTCGCGGTAGCGCAGATGCGAGATCATGTCGTAGCGCAGGCGGTTCGTGAGCGTGGTTTGAAACAGCAGTTGATAATCGCTGGTCAGGGTGCTGCGCGGCGGCGCTTTCGCCGGCAGATCGAGCGCAAAGAGCCAGCGCTTGCCGTGAGGTTCGACGGTGACGGTGTATTCGACCGGATTGTCGAGCGGCTCGTAGGACCGCGGCAGCGGGTAGGGTACCCGCGGCGCGCTCCACGTATAGCCGTCAAAATCCCACATCACCGGCCCGCGCCAGTAGAGTAGCTGGGGCGGCGGCGTATCTGCCGACTCGAAATTAACGCGGAACGCAACGGCGTCGGACGTCAGCAGATTACTCAAGCTGCCGGGCGCCATTTCCTCCGACAGGCCGGTGACGCCGGAAAAGGCGTCCTGCGGCATGCCCCACAGCGGGCCCTGCACGCGCGGGAACAACAGGAACAGCACGAGCATCAGTGGCGCTGATTGCAGCAGAATGCCGCCGGCGATACGCAACTGATAAGGATAGCCGGGCTGCCGCGCGCGGAACTGGAAGCCGACCATGGTGGCGGTAATGACCCAGACGACGAACAGCATGAATACCGCGGTCGGCATGGTCTGCGAGTACAGAAAATTCGTGATGACGAGAAAGTAGGCGATGAAGATCAGGACCATTGCATCGCGCAGAGTCGCCATTTCCATCAGCTTCAGCGCGAGCATTACCATCAACACCGCGATGCCGGAATCGCGGCCGAGGATGCGGCCGTAACTAATATAGATGCCGCCGAGTGAGCCGGCGGCGATCATGAGCAGCATCCATTTGCGCGGCAGTGCGAGTCCGTAGAGCGCGACGTAGCCGCGCCACACAAACAGCATGGCCGCCAGCAGTGTAATCCACCATGGCAGGCGCTCGACATGCGGCGCCGCGACCAGGGCGAGGGAGGCGAGCAGCCAGGCGACGTGACGCAGGTGAAATCTGTCGATGGCGTTCGTCATGCGGGTGTGGGCTGAAACAGCGCGAGAGCTTCGAGGCAGCGTTCGCGCTGCGCATCCCCCGGTGCGGGCGGCAGAGTTATGCCGGGCAGGCGCAGGCCGAAACTCAGCGCCGCGGTGTGCGCGTCGATCACCCAGCGCGCGAGACGCGACAACCTGCCATCCACCCCCAGCGTGTCGGAAGTGGCCCGCCAGTCGAGCCATAACTCGGTATCGGCGCGGCCGCTGAATTGCTTGGTCAGCAAAGCTTCTCCGCGCGCGGCGGCTTTCCACGCAATATGCCGCGGTGAATCGCCGGGATGGTAGGAACGCAAACCCGCGAAGTCCTCCTGCCCGCTGCCGCGGGTTATGCCGGTCCCGTCGTGAATATCGTGTGCGGGCAGCGGCACGCGTCCGGCTTCCGGTCGTGGATACACGATGCATTGCGTGTCGAGTTCGGCATACGCCCACGCGTAGCACAGGCCGAGCGGGAAATGCGTAAACAGCGTCAGCCGGCCGGGGCGCAGCACGCCGCGTTGCGGCGCGGGCACCGGCACGCCGACGATCGTCGATTGCAGCGCCAGCACGTCGGTGTATATCGCATCATGCTTGTCGCGCGTGATGCCGATGCTGAACCGATCGAGCGTGCTCGGATTGTCCACGACAAGAGTGAAACGCGCGGTATCGCCGGCGAATACCGGTGCCACCCGGCCCGCGGCAACCCTGAGACGGGCGAGGTTGCGGAACGTCTGCAGGATCGCGTTGACGCCCTGCGCAGCGAGCAGAAACGTGAGAACGAAACCCAGGCTCAAATTGTAATTTATCGACCCGGTCAGCATCAGCAGCAACGCGCCGACATACAGCATGCCGTGGCGCGAAGGCAGGATAAAAATGCGCCGCTGCACCAGCACGATATGGCCTGCCTCAGGGCCGTGCAGTTGAAACAGCCAGCGGTCGATGTGCGCGCGCAGCGCCCTGTAAGGCGCAGAAAGGAAGGCGTAGACAGGCGTCAGCCGCAAGGCGTCAGGCGTAAGGCGGAAAGCGCGTCCCGTGACTCGTGGTTCTCGCCTCACGCCTCACCCCCCGCGCCTCACGGGATCGCCACCGCTTCGATCAGCTGTTCGGCGACCGCGGCGCCGTTAATGCGCATGTTGTCGCGTGCGATGTACAGGCGGTGGCCGACGACGCCGGGCACGATGGCCTGCACGTCCTCGGGCAGCACCTGCTGGCGGCTGTGCATCAATGCCCACGCGCGCGCAGCGTTAAGCAGGGCAAGGGCTGCGCGCGGTGACAGGCCATTAACGTAGTCGGGCGATTGGCGGCTGTAATCGACGATGGCTTGCAGATAGTCGAGCAATGCGCCGGAGGCGTGCACTGCGCGCGCGGCGCGTTGCAGCGCGAGAAGTTCTTCCGGCTGCATGCATGGCGCAAGTTTGGGCAGCAGGTCGCGGCGGTCTACGCCCTGCAGCAGTGCGCGCTCGGCAGCGGCGTCGGGATAGCCGAGTTCGATGCGCATCAGGAAACGGTCAAGTTGGGATTCGGGCAGAGGAAAGGTGCCGATCTGGTGCGAGGGGTTCTGCGTTGCGATCACGAAAAACGGTACCGGCAACGGCCGCGTTTCGCCTTCTGCCGTGACCTGGTGCTCTTCCATCGCCTCGAGCAGCGCGCTCTGCGTTTTGGGCGTGGCACGGTTGACCTCGTCGGCCAGGATCACCTGCGCGAAAATCGGACCCGCGTGAAAGCGAAAATTGCTCGCCTCGCGGTCGAAAATGGACACGCCGAGTATGTCCGCTGGCAAGAGGTCGCTCGTGAATTGTATGCGCTGAAACTGCAGGCCGAGGGAGGTTGCGAGCGCGTGCGCGAGGGTGGTCTTGCCGACGCCGGGAATATCTTCGATCAGCAGATGGCCGCGCGCGAGCATGCACGCGATGGCAAGCCGGATCTGGTGTTCTTTACCAAGAATGACACTGCCGACCTGGCGTACGACGGTATCGATCTGCGCATTCATTATAGGTGTGATTGTAACCGAACGGAGGTGGATGACGCGACGCCGGGCGTCGGCAATGACGACAGTCGCCGAACTGCTCGCGGCTTGCGCCTGCTACGCGGGATTTCCGGTCGCCCGTAGGTCTTTTGTAACCCGCATCTGCGTTGGATCATCCGCGTCCATCTGAGCATGAAAGCCCAGCGTGGTGACAAAGTGCAGCATCTTGCTGTTGCTCGTCAGGACTTCACCGATCATTGTTTTGAGTCCGCGCGCGCGGGCTGCCTTGATCAGATGTTTGGGGTAGGGGTGCATCGGGTGAAAAAAGGCTGCGCGTGATGCGAGATTCAAACTTACGGCGGCGGCGGTCGAATAGACAATGCCGCGCGTCCAGAATAAGATCGTTACATTGTCGATTGCAGTTGTAAGCGAACCGCTTTGACCACCGCATTCATCACGCACACGGCCTGCCTCATGCACGACATGGGAACGTCGCATCCCGAGTGTCCGGCACGCCTGCGCGCGATTGATGACCAGTTGATCGCGTCGGGTTTGAGCAACTACCTGCTGCATGCCGAGGCGCCGCTGGCGCAGCAGTTGAAAGTCGTCGCCGACAAGTACGCCAGGGGACGCATCGTGTCGATGCTCGAAGGTGGTTACGAGCTGCACGCCCGGGGACGCAGCGTTGCAAGCTACCTCAAGGCATTAAGCAGATAGTTCCAGCGTTCGTCGCGGGTTCAACCCAGCAACATCGCCGCCACGACGTTGCGGCCTTCGGCGGTCAGAATGTTGTAAGTGCGGCATACTGCGGCATTGTCCATCACTTCAAGACCGATGCGCGCGGCGTAGAGGCAGCGCAACAGTTGTGGCCGCGGAAAACGCAGCGCGGCGCCCGTGCCGAGTAGCAGAATGTCGGGTTTGAGTGCCAACAAAAATTCGAAGTGCTGCGCGCTCAGATTGTCGAAGTCGGTCGCGGGCCAATCCTCGAGAATGCGTTCGGGCGTCACGACGACGCTTTGGGTGTAGCGCACGCCGTTAACGGCGACATAGCCGGCGCCATGGCCGGTGAACAGGTTTTTGCCGGTCGCGGATTGGAGGTGGAATTTCACTTCAAACGGATTTGCCGCAGGAGGTCAGGTCGGATAAAATTATACGCCTTTTCACGCCCTTAGCCGCTGTTCCGAGATCAATATGGAAGAATTCGCCCGTATCAAGCGCCTGCCTCCCTACGTATTCAACATTACGGGGGAACTCAAGGCGGTCGCGCGCAAGCGCGGCGAGGACGTGATCGATTTATCCATGGGCAACCCCGATCAGCCGACGCCGCGCCATATCGTGGACAAGCTGATCGAGTCGGTGCAGCGCCCGGATACCCACGGCTACTCGGTATCCAAGGGAATTCCGCGGCTGCGGCGCGCGATCTGCAATTGGTACAAGACGCGCTTCAATGTCGAGTTCGATCCGGATTCCGAGGCGATCGTCACGATCGGTTCCAAGGAAGGCATCGCGCACCTCGCGCTGGCGACGCTCGACCGCGGCGACATCGTGCTGGTGCCGAACCCGAGTTATCCGATCCACATCTACGGTCCGGTGATCGCGGGCGCCGACATCCGGCACGTGCCGATGGTCGCGGGCGTTGATTTTTTCGAGGAGCTGGAGCGCGCGATTCGCGATTCGTACCCGAAGCCCAAGATGCTGATCTGCAACTTTACGGGCAATCCGACGACGCAATGCGTCGATCTGCCGTTTTTCGAGCGCCTGATCGCGATCGCGCGCGAGCATCAGATTTACGTCGTGCATGATCTCGCGTACGCCGATATCGTATTCGACGGCTACCGCGCGCCCTCCATCATGGAAGTGCCGGGGGCGCGCGAAGTCGCGGTCGAATTTTTCACACTGTCCAAAAGCTACAACATGGCGGGCTGGCGCGTCGGCTGCATGGTCGGCAACCGCGACCTCGTGACGGCGCTGGCGCGCATGAAAAGCTACCACGATTACGGCACGTTCACGCCGATCCAGGTCGCTTCGATCATCGCGCTCGAAGGGCCGCAGGATTGCGTCGAGCAGGTGCGCGCCATGTACCAGAAACGCCGCGATGTGATGTGCGCGGGACTGGCGGGGGCCGGGTGGAATGTCGAAGTGCCGCGCGCCACCCTCTACATCTGGGCAAAGATCCCAGAGCAGTACAAGGCCATGGGATCTCTCGAGTTCTCGAAAAAGCTGCTCAACGAGGCGCGGGTAGCGGTGTCTCCCGGCATCGGCTTTGGCGAATACGGCGATGATCACGTGCGTTTTGCGCTGATCGAAAATGAAGCGCGGACGCGACAAGCGGTACGCGGCATCAAGGAAATGTTTCGTAAAGACGGACTCTTATAGGACAGGCGGGGCACCAGCCATTACGCGGTGCTCCCAAATACACAATGAAACCCATTCACGTTGGATTGCTCGGCATCGGCACGGTCGGCAGCGGCACGTTCGAAGTGCTGGCGAGAAACCAGGAGGAAATCACGCGCCGCGCCGGCCGCGGCATCGTGATCACCGTGGTCGCGGACAAGGACGTCGAGCGCGCGCGCAAGCTCGCCGGCAAGACTGCGAAGGTTACGGCAGACGCCGGTGAAGTTGTGAATAATCCCGACATCGATATCGTGATCGAACTGATCGGCGGGATCACCATTGCCCAGCAACTGATCCTGCAGGCGATCGCCAACGGCAAACACGTGGTAACCGCCAACAAGGCGCTGCTGGCGGCGCACGGCAACGAGATATTCGCCGCCGCGCAAAAGCGGGGTGTAATGGTTGCGTTCGAAGCGGCGGTTGCAGGGGGTATCCCCATCATCAAGGCGCTGCGTGAAGGACTGACGGCCAACCGTATTGAATGGATCGCCGGCATCATTAACGGCACCAGCAATTTCTTTCTGTCCGAAATGCGCGAAAAAGGGTCGAATTTCGCGGACGTGCTGCAAGAGGCGCAGCGACTCGGGTATGCGGAAGCCGACCCGACATTCGACGTCGAAGGCATCGACGCGGCGCACAAGCTCACCATAATCGCGGCCATTTCCTTCGGCATACCGATGCGCTTCGCAGACGCGTACACCGAAGGCATATCGAAACTGACCGCGGCGGATATCCGCTACGCGGAGGAACTCGGTTACCGCATCAAGCTCCTTGGCATCACCAAACGCACGCCGGCGGGAATCGAGTTGCGCGTGCATCCGACGTTGATCCCGGCCCGCCGGTTGATCGCCAACGTGGAGGGCGTGATGAACGCGATTCTCGTACAGGGCGACGCGGTCGGCGCGACAATGTACTACGGGGCCGGCGCGGGCGCCTATCCGACGGCATCTTCGGTGATCGCGGATCTGGTCGACGTGACGCGCATGCACACCGCCGATCCGGAGCATCGCGTGCCGCATCTCGCGTTCCAGCCCGACCAACTGTCGAGCATACCCATCCTGCCGATTACCGAGGTGAAGACGTCCTACTACCTGCGCATGCGTGTGCACGACAAGCCGGGCGTGCTGGCCGATATTACACGGGTCCTTGCCGACAGCGGGATTTCGATCGACGCGATGGTGCAGAAGGAATCTTCGGCGGGCGAGGAGCAGGTCGATATCATCATGCTGACCCATCTTGCCGTCGAGAAGCACGTCAACGCCGCCATCGGCAAGATCGAGAAATTGCCCGTGGTGATCGGCAAGGTCACGCGCATTCGCATGGAACAATTGGGTGCGTACTAACGGCGGACGCCGATGCGCTACGTAAGCACCCGCGGCGGCGGCGCGCCGGCCGCTTTCTCCGACATTCTGCTCGGCGGTTTGATGCAGGACGGCGGCCTCGCCGTGCCGGAATCGTATCCGCAGGTCACCCCGGCGGAGCTTGCCGCGTGGCGCCGGCTCGATTATCGGCAACTCGCGTTTGAGATTCTGCATCGCTACGCCGATGACATCGCGGCGCCTGATCTCAAGCGCATGGTTGACCGCACTTATACCGCAGCCACCTTCCGCTCGGACGAGATCACGCCGTTGCGCGCGTTGCAAAACGGTGTTTACGTTCTGGGACTTTCGCAGGGCCCGACGCTCGCGTTCAAGGACGTGGCCATGCAATTACTCGGCAACCTGTTCGAGCACGCGCTGGGCAAAAGCGGCGCTGAGCTCAATATACTGGGCGCGACGTCCGGCGATACCGGCTCGGCCGCCGAGTACGCGATGCGCGGCAAACGCGGCATCCGCGTCTTCATGCTGTCGCCGCACCAGAAAATGAGCCCGTTTCAGACGGCGCAGATGTTTTCATTGCAGGACCCGAATATTTTCAATATCGCCATCCGCGGCGTGTTCGACGAGTGCCAGGACATTGTCAAAGGCGTGAGCAACGATCTCGCCTTCAAATCGCGCCACCGGATCGGCACCGTCAACTCGATCAACTGGGCGCGGGTGGTGGCGCAAGTCGTCTATTACTTCAAGGCTTATCTGGCGGTCACCGTTTCGAATGAGCAGCCCGTTTCGTTCGCGGTGCCGTCGGGCAATTTCGGCAACGTGTGCGCCGGGCATATCGCGCGTTGCATGGGCCTGCCGATCAGGAAGCTGATCGTGGCGACAAACGAGAACGACGTGCTGGACGAATTTTTCCGTAGCGGAGTCTACCGCGTGCGCCCGGGCGGCGAGGTGCACCAGACGAGCAGTCCGTCGATGGATATCTCGAAGGCCTCGAACTTCGAGCGCTTCATTTACGATCTGATCGGCAGGGATGGCGCCCAAGTCAGGCGGCTATGGCAGCAAGTCGACCGCGATGGCGTATTCGATCTCGCACGCACGCCGCATTTTGCGCGCGTGGCGGAATTCGGCTTCGTTTCGGGCTCGAGCACGCACGCTGACCGCATCGAGACCATTCGACGCGTCTATCGCGATGCGGGCCAGATCATCGACACGCATACCGCAGACGGCGTCAAAGTCGGATTGGAACACCGTGAAGACGGCGTGCCGCTGGTTTGTCTCGAAACCGCGTTGCCGGTGAAGTTTGCCGCCACCATACGCGAGGCGCTCGGCCGCGACCCCGACGTGCCGCCGGGACTGGAAAACCTGGAGCGCCTGCCGCAGCGCTTTACGGTGCTCGACCCGGACCTGGATGCGGTCAAGGATTTCATCGAGCGCAACGGCGGGTCTTGATGTGCGCGGTTTGTCCTGGTCGTTGACTGTAAAGCGCAAGCCGCCCGGCGGTCACCTCTTGCGGATGTAGAACTCATATTCGCCGCGCGCGCATTCGTGCATGCCGGCGAGTTCGAGCGACGTGGTCTTGGCCCAGGCTTCGACGTCGGCGGGAGCGCCGGGGCAATTGCTGATCAACCGCAGCACCTCCCCCGGTTGCATCGCGTCGAGCAGCTTCTTCGCCTCGATGATCGGGCCGGGGCAGACCACGCCCCTGATGTCGAGCACTGCGTTCGGCCGCGGAAGGACCGCGGCCGCGCCCCTCTGGATGTAATACCCGGTCTTGTTGTCGCCGAGTTTGACGGTTGAGGCGATCCGGTTGTCGGTGTATTTGACCCATGCGAACAGGTCGTCGGAAGTGCCCTGGCAATTCGAGATCAGCAGCAGAATCTGCCCCACTTGCAGATCGTCGATGACTTTCTTCGCGCCCAGTAGCGGCGCCGGGCACGACATGCCGCTCATGTCCAGCGTGACCGTCGCAGTCGGTGTTGTCATAAAGCCTCCTTATAGCCCACGATTACTCAAAGCGCATCGACAGATCGACGGCCCTGATGTCCTTGGTCAGGCTGCCGATTGAAATGCGGTCGACGCCGGTCTCGGCAATCGCGCGCACGTTGTCGAGCGTAATCCCGCCTGACGCTTCGAGTGCGGCGCGTCCGGCCGTGATCTTTACGGCCTCACGCATTTCATCCGTGTTCATGTTGTCGAGCAAAATCATTTTTGCGCCGGCCGCGAGGGCCGCGCGTAACTGGTCGACGTTTTCCACTTCGATCTGCGTCCACACGTGCGGCGGGGCGATGCGCGCCGCTTCGCATAGTGCTGCAGCGATGCCGCCTGCTGCGGCGATGTGGTTTTCCTTGATGAGGATCGCGTCATACAGCCCAATACGATGATTGACGCCGCCGCCCATGCGCACCGCGTATTTCTGGGCGAGCCTCAATCCAGGCAAGGTCTTGCGCGTATCGACGATGACGGCTTTAGTGCCGGCGACCGCGTCTACGTAGCGCCGCGTTGCCGTCGCCACCGCCGAGAGCATTTGCAGAAAATTGAGCGCGCTGCGTTCGCCGGTCAGCAACACACGGGCGCTGCCGCGCAAGGTGGCCAACGGCTGGTTCGCACTAACCCGTTCGCCGTCCCTGGCCAGCCAGTCGATTTCGACCCGTGGATCGAGCTTGCGAAAGCAGGCGTCAAACCATGCGGCACCACAAATGACGGCGTCATCGCGGCTGATGACGTGCGCGACGGCTGCCGCCGGCGCAATCAGTTGCGCGGTCCAGTCGCCGCCGCCGACATCCTCCGCCAGCGCAGCGGCGACGTTGCTTTCGATTACCGCTGCCAGCTCTTTCATTTTCCACTCTATTGTGCCGTAACCATAAGAATGGATTCTACCCGATAGGGGGATGATATGACCGGCATCATGGGCGTGATCTCGTAGGGTTTGGGCACGATGATAGGCTGCGTGATCGGCGTGGTCGTGTTCTGGTTCATCCAGGATGTCACGCAGAAAAACACACGGTATTGCGCAACTACCCGGTGCTGGAAGAAGACCGTCTGCCGACGCCATCCCTCATCATCGGCGAAGGTTATTGCCGCTTTCCGCTCGAAGGCAAATCGATCGTCAATGTGTCGGGCATGAGTTTCGGCGCGATTTCCGCGCCGGCGGTGCAGGCGCTGTCGCGCGGCGCGGGCGAAGCGGGATGCTGGATGGACACCGGCGAAGGCGGTTTGTCGCCGTACCACCTGCAGGGTAATTGCGACGTCATCATGCAGATCGGCACGGCGAAGTACGGCATCCGCAATCTCGACGGCAGTTTTTCACCGGACAAGGCGAAAGAACTCGCCAAGGTCGTGAAAGCGTTCGAGATCAAGCTGTCGCAGGGCGCGAAGCCGGGCAAGGGCGGCGTGCTGCCGGGCGCCAAGGTGACCGACGAAATCGCGCGCATCCGCGGCATCCCCGCGGGCGCGGAGTCCATCAGCCCGAACCGCCACCACGACATTGCGAACGTCAACGACCTGCTCGATCGCGTTGCGTACGTGCGTGAGCTGACGGGGCGTCCGGTCGGCATCAAGACGGCGATCGGC
>JANNPG010000651.1:0-8724 GCA_031399805.1 Betaproteobacteria bacterium
CCGGATTGCGATGTTTCGATCACGGACTATCCTACAAAGGACGACATGAAGTTTGATGCAAACCGATCCGATCTCACGATCGGGGTGCTCGGCACCGGCGCCATGGGTCGCGGCATCGTGCAGGTCGCTGCCGCCGGCGGCATGCACGTACTGATGATGGACACGCGCGCGGGCGCGGCCGAGGAAGCCCGTGAGTTCGTCGCCAAAATGCTCACGCGGGCCGTGGAAAAGGGCAGCATGAGCAAGGAAGATGCTGCTGCCGCAACCGCGCGTATCAAAGTGATCAATGCGCTGGCCGAATTCAAGCCATGTCATGCGGTCATCGAAGCGGTGGTCGAGAATCTCGACGTGAAGCGGCAGGTGTTTGGCGAACTGGAAACGATCGTCTCGCCGGATTGCATACTCGCCACCAATACGTCTTCGATGTCGGTGACGACGATCGCCGCCAAACTCAAGACGCCGCAGCGGTTTGCCGGATTTCATTTTTTCAACCCGGTGCCGCTGATGCGGCTGGTCGAAGTCATTTCCGGGCTGCTGACCGAGGAATGGGTGTGCGAGGCGCTCGTCACGATCGGCAAACGCATGACGCGCGAGCCCGTGCGCTGCACGGATGCACCGGGCTTTCTCGTCAATCAGGTCGGCCGCGGCTTCACGCTCGAAGCTTCGCATCTGGTCTCTGAGGGCGTTTCGAATTTCACCGATGTCGATCGCGTCATGCGCGACGTCGGCGGTTTTCGCATGGGGCCGTTCGAGCTGATGGAACTGACCGGGCTCGATGTTACGCAACCGGCGTCGGCACTGATTTACAACCAGTTCTTCCAGGAGCCGCGCTACCGGCCCAATCTGATCATGCAGGCGCGCTATGAAGCCGGCGTGCTCGGCCGCAAGACAAAAAAAGGTTTCTACAATTACGACGCCGACATGAAGCCCATCGTTGCTCCCGAAGCGCCGGCGCCGGCCGCGCGTCCCGACAGCGTGTGGGTAAGCCCGGTTGAGGCAGCGGGGCACGCCGCATTGACCGAATTGTTGCAGAAGCTCGGCGCGCAGATCGAATCGGGTATCAAGCCCGGCCCCAAAGCGCTCTGCCTGGTAACGCCGATCGGGGACGATGCGACGACCTGCGCGGTAGAGCAGGGACTCGATCCGAAGCGCACGGTGGCGATAGATACGCTATTCCCGCTTGCCAAACGCCGCACCATTATGGGCACGCCGCTGACCGACATGGCCTATCGCGACGCCGCGCACGGCTTGCTCGCGTCGGACGGCGTGCCGGTCACGGTATGTCGCGACAGTCCCGGCTTCATCGCCCAGCGCATCGTCGCGATGATCGTCAACATCGGCTGCTCGATCGCGCAGAGCCGCACGGCTGCGCCGGCGGATATCGACAAAGCCGTCACCCTCGGGTTGAATTATCCGAATGGGCCGTTCAAGTTTGCCGACGTGCTCGGCGTCGAACGCATCCATCGCGTGCTCGCCGCGATGTATCGGATTTACGGCGATCCGCGCTACCGTCCCAACATCTGGCTCACGCGCCGGGCGAAGCTCGGCGTATCCGCTCTTACCAACGAACCCTGATCGACGAAGGAACTCACATGTTGACTGCCTATATTTACGATGGAAAACGCACCCCGTTCGGCCGCTATGCCGGATCGCTGGCCAAAGTCCGGCCCGACGATTTGCTGGCGAGCGCAATAAAATCCGTACTTGCCGGCAGCAAGTTCAAAGCCGAGCAGATCGAGGACATCGTCGTCGGCTGCGCCAACCAGGGCGGTGAAGACAGCCGCTGTGTTGCGCGCCATGCCGGGCTTGCGGCGGATCTGCCGATCGAGATTCCGGGGACGGTTCTGCAACGCAACTGCGCGAGCGGCCTGGGTGCGATCGTGCATGCCGCGCATTCGATCACGGCGGGCGAGGGCGAGGTATTTCTGGTCGGTGGTACCGAGAGCATGAGCCGCGCGCCATTCGTTTTTGCGAAAAGCGAAAATCCGTTTGCGCGCGACTTGCGCATTTACGACAGCACGATCGGCCCGCGCTTCTCGAACCCGAAGCTGACCAAGAAGTTTGGCGATGACCAGATGCCGCAGACCGCCGACAATCTGGCCAGGGAATACGACATCAAGCGCGAACAAGCGGACACGTTCGCGGTCGCATCGCAGCAAAAATACACGATCGCCAAAGGCGAGGGGTTTTTCACAGGAGAAATTGCGCCGGTCGAAATGCCGCCGACACGTAAAGGTCCGGCGCCGGCAGTCGCTGACGACGAGCATCCGCGGCCGGAGACGGATCTCGCCTCGCTCGCGAAAATGAAAACGCTCTACGAAGGCGGCGTGACCACCGCCGGCAACGCATCCGGCGTCAACGACGGCGCAGTCGCGATCATCCTGGCCAGCCTGCAGGCCGGTGAAAAGGCCGGCGTCAAGCCGCTCGCGCGGGTGATTGCAAGCGCGTCTGCCGGCGTGCCGCCGCGCATCATGGGCATCGGCCCGGTCGCCGCGTCGAAGAAAGCACTCGAACGCGCCGGTCTCACGATCAAGGACATGGACATCATCGAGATCAACGAAGCGTTTGCCGTGCAGGTGCTGTCCTGCTTGAAAGGGCTCGGCGTCGCGTTCGACGATAAACGCGTCAACCCCAACGGCGGCGCAATCGCGATGGGTCACCCACTCGGCGCATCGGGCGCGCGCCTGGCGCTCACTGCCGCGCGCCAGCTGCAACGCAGCGGCGGGCGCTACGCGCTCATCAGCTTGTGCATCGGCGGCGGGCAGGGCATGGCCGCGATACTCGAAAGAGTCTGAGCGGCGGCCAGTCAACAGGCCGGTAGCGCGAATGCTGCCGGCCTTTTTCTTTTGCGGGCATCTTTATGACTGATACGTCCACCGTAACACTGACCGGCGGCCAGTTCGACTGGCAGGATCCACTGCTAATCGAGCAGGAGCTGACCGGGGAAGAGCGACTGATCCGCGACACCGCGCGCAGCTACGCGCAAGACAAACTGATGCCGCGCATTCTGCTCGCCAATCGCAACGAAACTTTCGACATAGAAGTCATGCGCGAAATGGGCGCACTGGGGTTCCTCGGCGCGCCCCTCGCGGGTTATGGCTGCGCGGGCATCGGCTACGTCGCGTACGGGCTCATCATGCGCGAACTTGAACGCGTCGACACCGCCTACCGCTCGGCGTGCTCGGTGCAAAGCGGCCTCGCAATGACGCCGATCTATGCCTACGGCAGCGAGGAGCAGCGCCAGAAATATCTGCCGCGCATGGCGACCGGCGAACTGATCGGGTGTTTCGGCCTCACCGAACCCGATCACGGCTCCGATCCGGGCCGCATGATGAGCCGCGCACGCAAGGTCGACGGCGGCTACGTGTTGAGCGGCACGAAGATGTGGATTACGCACGCACCGATCGCGGACATCCTGGTGGTATGGGCAAAGGATGATGGGGGGGTGATACGCGGGTTCATACTCGAGCGCGGGATGAAAGGCCTCACGACGCGCAAGATCGAAGGAAAATTTTCGGTGCGCGCGTCACCGACCGGCGAAATCTCGATGGCTGAGGTCCTGGTGCCGGATGAAAATCTGCTGCCCAACGTGTCGGGACTCAAGGGCCCGTTTGGTTGCCTCAATAATGCGCGTTTCAGCATTTGCTGGGGCGCGCTCGGTGCGGCGGAATTCTGCTGGTACGCCGCGCGTCAGTATGCGCTCGACCGCAAGCAGTTCGGCCGCCCGCTGGCGGCAAATCAATTGATCCAGAAGAAGCTGGCCGACATGCAGACCGATATCGCGCTGGGGCTGCTCGCGTGCCTGCATGTCAGCCGGCTGCGCGAAGAGGGCAAGGCTACACCGGAAATGGTCTCTCTTATCAAGCGCAACTCGACCGGCAAGGCGCTCGAAATCGCGCGCATGGCGCGCGACATGCATGGCGGCAACGGCATTTCGGACGAGTTCCACGTCATCCGGCATATGCTGAATATGGAAACCGTCAACACGCTCGAAGGTACCAGCGACATCCATGCGCTGGTGCTCGGACGCGCGCAAACCGGCATTCCCGCGTTTAACTAAACGACTGACACAGGAGGATGAAACATGACTGTCACATCGCGTAACCTGGTAGCAGGACTGCTGTCTGCGTCTTTCGTATATGCCGGATCCGCCGCCGCGCAAAGTTATCCCGTCAAACCCATACGCATCATCGTGCCGTACGCGCCCGGCGGCTCCACCGACGTTGTCATGCGCCTGCTCGCGCCGAGGCTGACCGAAATTCTCGGTCAATCGGTGGTGGTCGAAAACCGGCCCGGCGGTTCTTCGACTATAGGCCTGGACGCCGCCGCCAAGTCGCCCGCCGACGGTTACACGCTGGGCATTCCCAACATCACGTTCGGCGCCAATCCCAGCCTGATGAAGAAAATGCCGTTTGATACGGAGAAGGACCTCGTGCCAGTGAGCCTCGTTTCCATCGTCACGCTGGTGCTGGCGGTGCACCCGTCGGTGCCGGCGCGTTCCGTGAAACAGCTGATCGCGCTCGCCAAGATGAAGCCGGGCAGTCTGAATTACGGTTCGGCCGGCAATGCCAGCGCCAATCATCTGGCGACGGAGCGTTTCAGTTACATGGCCGGCATCAAGATGGTGCACATTCCCTACAAGGGCGGCGGCCCCGCGGTGATTTCAATAGTCGGCGGAGAAACCGCGATCCTGTTCGCCACTATCCCTTCTTCGATCCAGCACTTCCAGACCGGCAAACTGGTCGCACTTGGCGTGAGCACCTTGAAGCGCAACGTCGCGCTGCCCGACGTCCCGAGCATCGCCGAGGCCGCGATCCCCGGGTTTGAAGCGATCGAATGGAACGGCGTGGTGGTGCCGGCAGGCACGCCGGCGGCAGTGATCAGCCAGTTGCACCAGGCCTTTGCCAAAGCCCTGTCCATTCCCGAAGTGAAAGAGCGCATCGTCGGCCTGGGCGCCGACCCGGTGGGCAGTTCGCCGGAGGAATTCTCGGCTTTCATCAAGAAAGAAATCGCGACGTGGTCCAAGGTCATCAAGGAAGTCGGCATCACCGTGGAGTGACGCGACGGCTTGGGTTTTTTTGAGGAACAAGTAATGGCGGCAAGCGGCACCTGGATCGAACAATTCCCGGGCAACATGACGTGGTCGAACGCGGCGTTGGTGACCAAAGGGATGGCGCCCTATGGCGCGGTCGCCCTGGGCGAAATCGACGTGGTCTGCGAACGGTTGCAGTCGCGCCAGCAGGAAGCGGATGCGTGGCGGGAGGAATGGTGCGCAATGGCGAGCCGGCTGGAGAAAGTGGCGGACAAGGCCGCGGCCGAGGGACGTCACCTCACCGCGGGCAACTATTATTTGCGCGCCGGGATGTACTACTTTACCGGCGAGCGTTTTATCTATCCCGGTGAACAAAAGCGCGAAGTCGGGCGCAAGTCGCTGCACTGCCAGCGCGCCGGATTGGAGCGACGTTACCCCAACATGGAATTCGTCGAGGTTCCGTTCGAGGACGCTTCGTTGCCCGCCATATTCATGACGGCGCCGGGTGTCACGGGCCGTGCGCCGACGGTCGTCGTGTTCAACGGCATGGACAATTGCAAAGAGATGAGCATTCTGTTCAACGGTCTTGAATTTGCTGCGCGCGGCTGGCATACGCTGGCGATCGACGGGCCGGGGCAGGGCGAAGCGCTGCGTTTGCGCGGTCTCTACGCGCGCCATGACTACGAGGTGGCGGGCGCGGCGGCCTACGATTATGTCGCGTCGCGGCCCGAGGTCGATGCGGGCAAGGTGGTGGTCATGGGCTACAGTTTCGGCGGCTACTATGCGTCCCGTGTCGCGGCGTTCGAGAAGCGATACGCCGCAGGTGTAGCGTTCGGGGCGCTGCACTGGGACCTTGCGGCGTGGCAAAGCGAGATCAAGCGCAAGCTCGAGATCGACCCGAAAAACACCGCCCAGTCGGCATTTCATTTCCGCTGGATCATGGGGCATATCGATGATGGCGACGCTGCGATAGAAAAGGCGAGAAAATTCTCATTGACGGGAGTCGCGGAGCAGATTACCTGTCCGTTTCTGATCGTCCACGGCGAGGACGACAAGGTCGTGCCGGTCGCCTCCGCACGCAAGCTGTTCGAGGCCGTAGGCTCCAAGTGCAAATCACTGCGGATACTTACGGCCGAGGACGGCGGCACCTACCATGCACAAGCGGATAACCGGCAGGTCGGCGTCGATTACATCGCGGACTGGATAGCCGCGAACATCTAAACACCGCTCAGACCGTTATCGTCAGAGCGGGGCGAAACGCGCGGTTTTCGTCGCATTTGACATAATATACATTATACGAAGTAACGGGCACGAAACCGGATATTCGTAAGCGCCTGTATACCTTCCGCGATCAACACTAACGCGCGCCAGCCCGCAACAGCAATTCCACTATTTCTTTGTTATTTTTCGCGCGCGCGGCAGCGAGCGCAGTCAAACCTGTCGCGGTCTCCCGATTCACGTCCGCGCCGTGGGCAAGTAATAGCGCAACAAACGCCGCGTGACCTTCGCGCGCCGCCATGATAAGCGCTGTAAACCCGTTCTCGGCAACGCTATTGACATCGGCGCCATAGGCGATCAACAGACGGCTGATATTGACATGCCCGTTGACCGCCGCATACATGAGGGGCGTCCAGCCCGGCTGATTGACCTCCGCGCCCTGAATAACAAGCTGCCTGACAATTTCGAGGTGGCCCTGAAGTGCTGCCAGCATGAGCGCCGTTTCACCCAGCTGGTTGCGCGAGTTAACCTGGACGCGGACTGCGAGCAACTGTTTTACCGCGCCGGCGCTGCCCTCTTTGGCCGCGAGCATCAACAGCGTACTGCCTTCCTGGTCGGTCGCATTGGCGTCAAAACCACGCTTCAGGAGGGCGCTGATGGTCTGGGTGTAGTCCCGTTTGACGGCATCGACCATGTCTTCATACGCGCCGGCCGCCGCCCATCCGCACGCAAGTAGAAAAATAAGCGCCGAAAATATTCTACTAAATAACATTAGGTTAAACTCTTAACAAATTGAATAATTTATAGAAATTACTTGTTGTTCTATGGCATATCTCGCTGAATTCGATGTCCTTGAGCCGGGCCACTTCTTCAGCCACATGACGCACATAGCCCGGTTGGTTGGTCCTGCCGCGATACGGCGCCGGTGCGAGGTACGGGGAGTCGGTCTCGACCAACAAGTTCTCCAGCGGAATCTGGCGCGCAACGTCCTTGATGGTTTTCGCATTCTTGAAGGTGACGATCCCCGAAAACGAGATGTAGAACCCCATATCCATGGCGGCCTTGGCAACGTCCATCGATTCGGTAAAACAATGCATCACCCCGCCCGCCTTGTCCGCGCCCTCCTCGCGCATGATGCGCAATGTGTCGCCCGCGGCCTCGCGCGTATGAATGATCAGCGGCTTGCCGCACTCGCGCGCCGCGCGGATATGGGTTCGAAAGCGCTCGCGCTGCCATTCGAGGTCGCCCTTGAGCCGGAAGTAATCCAGACCGGTTTCGCCGATTGCAACTATGCTGGGATTGCCGGCGAGCGACATAAGTTCCGCGACGGTCACTTCGGCCACCCCTTCGTAATCCGGGTGCACGCCGACCGATCCGCAGAGTTGCGGATAAGTTTCCGCCAGCTTGCGCACGCGCGGAAAATCTTCGAGCGTGACGGACACGCACAGCGCGCGCTCGACCTCATTTTCACGCATGAGGTCGAATACCGAATCGAGTTGGCCCGCGAGTTCGGGAAAATCAAGATGGCAGTGCGAGTCAACGAGCATAACTGTCCGTCAGGTCTTCGCCGCGCAACAGCGCGGTATACGAGAACAGCAGCTGTTCGATAAAGAGGCGCGCGTTGAGCGGATGATGGACGCTACGCTGCTGGCGCACGAGCGTGCGGTGCAAACGCGCGATATTAACGGCGCGCAGCCGGCCTGCGAGGGCGCTCAGCGGTTTTTCAAAATCCGGGTTGTAGCGAACGCAACGGGCCGACTTCACGCTCAATAAGTCGTAGGTCCAGCGTTGCAGCCAGCCGAGCAGCCGCGGAATCGGAAAGTCGCGCACCTGCTCGGCAAGCGCGAAAGCGTCGACACCGGGCGCCGCGAGACTCCCGAGTAATGCCTTGCGCTGGGTCCAGAATTCACCGTCGTCAAGCGCAAGTGCCGCCAGCGGCGCGTTACCCGTTTGCGCCAGGCTCAACGCGGGTTCGGCTACGCCCTGTTCGCGCAACCACTGCACGGCAACCGCCACGGATGGCGTAGGCAGCACGACCTGCTGGCAGCGGCTGATGATGGTTGCCGGGAGAAAACTCGGCCGGTGTGCAACCAGCATGAATCGTGTATTGGGCGGCGGCTCTTCGAGGCTTTTGAGCAATGCATTGGCCGCGCTCGAATTCAGGGTTTCCGCGGGACAGAACACGATGGTCTTGGCGCCGGACTGATGCGCCGTCAGGTTGATGAAGTCATGCAAGCCCCTGATCTCTTCGACCGCAATCTGCTGGCTCGGTTTACGTTCATTTGCCGCGGAGCCGTCGGGATCGGCCGGGCGCAGGGCCTCCGGCAGAATCTCGCGATAATCCGGATGACTGTCCGCCGCAAACCAGCGGCAGCTCCGGCATTGCCCGCACGCAGCGCCGTCCGCGGCGGGTTTTTCGCAGGCCAGCGATTGGGCGAGCTTGCGCACGAAATCGAGCTTGCCGATTCCTTCCC
>JANNPG010000012.1:0-3596 GCA_031399805.1 Betaproteobacteria bacterium
GAATGTCGACGCTGCAATCCCGCATCGACCAGCTGGAAAAGGAACTCGCCGCGACCAGGACAGGGAAATAGTTTGATTCAGAAGGAATGGTAACAAGCCCCCCCCAAATAGAATTCGCAAGCGGTTTCCCGGCGTTTTCACACCGCCTCGGTCGTAAGCGGACGTTCGCCGCATTCATTAATGCGCGCATAATAAACACTCGGATTCAAGCGGGTGAAATGAATATACGTCGCAATCTTATTGTCGTGCATTTCGCGGGCGCACTCACAGCGCCGCTTCGCGCATATGCGCAACAATAGTAGAAGGTCTGGCATTCATGAATACACGGGAACAATACGAAGCCGCCCTCGCCCAAGCCCGCATTGAGCGGGACAGGGCGAGCGCCGAGAGAACAAAAGCCGGCATCGGTTGGCGCACGCACGCGGACGCAAGCGTTACTTATGACAAAGTTCGCGCCAACTGGACCAAAGCAGACGCGGAATGGGACAAGGCGAATGCCGTCGTGCAGAAGATTCGCGCCATCCTGGCCGATCTGAAGCGCGCAGAGGAGAGAGCGCTTACCCGCGCCACACTTGAAGCCGCAGTCGCCACAGCACGCACCGAGCGGGACAAGGCGGACGCGGCGTTCGCCGCCGTCGTGAAAGCGCGCGCCGAGCAGGAAAAGAATGCCGCCGCCGCGGCCGCCCGCGCCGAGCGGCGCGCCAGCGATGCCGCGCGGCGCAAGCCCAATGCCGACCGGCGCAAAGTCAAGGGCGATCGCCGCAATGCGGCGCCCAGGCCCGGCGCCCTCGATACAGCCGCCATCGAGTGGACGCAGGCCGTCAACAACTACAACAAGGCAGACGCGGAATGGAACAGGGCAAGCGCCGCCCTCGCCGAACTAAACCGGATTGACAGCAAGTGATGAGCGCGAATATGCGCTATCGCGCGAAGGCGCAGCGGTCCGTCGACGACTAAAGATGAACGCGCTGCACGGGTTCCCCCCTTTTTCTCGAGGGATCCCTTCACTCCTTCACCCTTCACCGCAAATCAGCTCTTCGCGGCGTACTTCCCGGTCAGCTGCGGCGTAGTGACTCCTTCAACTTTCTTCTGCTGGCGTTCGCGCCGCGTCTCGCGCTCCCACGTGCGCTTCAAATCGTCGCGCACGTTGATCCGCAGCCTGCCCAGGCCTTCGGTCTCGAGTTCAACGACGTCGCCGTCCTGAAAGCTGGACAGGCCGCCATGATTGGTGCCGGTGGCGAGCACGTCGCCGGCTTCGAGCGCGTGTATCGAACTCACCCATTCAATGCAGCGCGGAATCCGGTGCGCCATGTCGCTGGTATTGAAGTTCTGTTTCAACGTGCCGTTCACCCACAGCTTGATTTGCAGATTCTGCGGGTCCGGTATCTCGTCGGCGGTCACGATATACGGCCCCATCGGCGCAAACGTATCGCGCGACTTCATCTGGTAGAACGTATTGCCGGCGGGCAGCAGGCCGCGCGCGGAACCGTCGATGAAGTTCACGTAGCCGAAGATGTAATTCATCGCATCGGTGGCCTTGACGTGCGACGCGCGCTTGCCGATCACCAGCGCCACTTCCGCCTCGCCCTCGAAAATGGTGGCAGGCACGTCCGGCAATACCATGGTGTCGTCGTGGCCAATGACGCCGCTGGGCGACTTGTGAAACGCATTGATCGGCGCCGGCTCGGCGCGCGTGCCGTCCTCCATGTAGTTGACCGCCATGCAGTCGATGTTGTGCGGCTTCGGCAGCGGCGGTCGTATCCTGACTTTGCTGACGGGCACACCCTTGCCCTTTGCCAGCGCATCTTCGAGGCGGCTCTTGTAATCGGCGAAATTCTCGATGAGCCCGCTGATGACGTCCTGCGGCCCGAGGCGGGGAATATCGCGCACCACAGCGGACACATCGATGACTGTATCGCCTTTGAGCAGACCGAGCTTGAAATCATCAAAAAACAGTATTTTCACTTGCACTCCCTGAATAATCGTGAGGCGATAGACGTGAGGCGTGAGGCGCAATGCAAACGCGCTGCGCGCTCCCTCACACCTGACTCCTCACCCCTCACCCCTCCCAACTATACTGGCGTAAATCCCGGCGGCAACGTCGACACGAACGAAGGACGCGCGCCGATACCGCTGAACCATTGTTTGAGGCGCGGATAATGGCCGCGCCAGTCATGCGGATAACGCAGGTCTATGTACTGGCACGCAACACCCATCACCAGGTCGGCGAGCGTGAACTTGCCGCCGGCGAGGTACGTGCCGCCCGTGTGCTCGTGTTCGGCCGTGTCAAACGCGCGCGCGATGCGTGCTTCCTCGCGCAGCATTTTCTCCGGCATCTGCCTGTCGGCGGGACGCCGCGTCTCCAGCACGCGCGCAATCGTCGCATCGATCATGCCGTTGCCGAGCGCCTGCCACCATTGCGACTGCCAATAGCCGGCGGCATCCTTCGGTTGCAGCGGCTTGCCGTCCAGATTATCCAGGTAGTGCGTCACCGATACCGACTCGAACAAAAATTTCGCCGGCCCGATCTGCAGCACCGGCACCTTGCCGAGCGGATTCATCATCGGAATTTTGCTCTCCGTGGGCCACGGGTCCTCGATCAGGAATTCGCAGGGAATTTTCTTTTCACTGAGCAGCACGCGCACTTTGCGCACATAGGGTGAAAACGGCGAACCGTATAGTTTCATTGCCGTTCTCCCCGACATGGGTTACTCGTTTTTTGCGGCCGTCAACTTGATCAGCTTCGCATACTTCTCGTCGTCGGCCTTCAGGCGCTGGGCGAACTCCGCGGGCGTCATGAACCACGGATCGAGCGTCTGGCTGGAAAGTATCCTTGCAACGTCGGGATTATCCAGTGCCTTCTTGATCTCTGCGCCGAGCCGGTCCAGGATGGGCGGCGGCGTCGCGGCCGGCACAAAAGCACCGATCCAGGCCGTGAATTCGTAACCGGGAACACCCGCCTCCGCCAGTGTAGGCACCTCGGGGAACTGCTTCACTCGCGCGGCCGAGGTTACACCGAGCGGGCGCACCTGTTTCGCATTGATCTGCGGGATGAGCGCGCCGATCGTGGCGATCATCGCCTGCGTGTCGCCCGAGGCGATCCCGATCGCAGCCGGGCCGCCGCCCTTGTACGGCACGTGCACCATTCTGGTCCCCGTCATCGAGTTGAACAGCGCCATGGTGAGGTGCACGTAGCTGCCGTTGCCGGACGAGCCGTAGATAATCTCGCCGGGGCGTGCCTTGGCGAGCGCGATGAACTCCTTGACCGATTTCACCGGCAGCGACGGATGCACGGCCAGCATGCCGACCTGGACTGCGAGCGGCGTCACCCCGATGAAATCCTTGAGCGTGTCGTACGGCAGCTTCTTGTAGATGTGCGCGTTGGCGACATGGGTTGCCGAGTGCACCATGACCGTGTAGCCGTCCGGCGGGCTCTTGGCGACGATATCGGCGCCGATCGTGCCGGCCGCCCCGCCGCGGTTGTCAATCACAAACTGCTCGCCGGTCTGTTCCGACAGTTTCTGGAACACGACGCGCCCCACAATATCGTTCGAGCCGCCCGGCGGCCACGGTATCAGCACGCGCACGGTTTTTGC
>JANNPG010000024.1:0-6961 GCA_031399805.1 Betaproteobacteria bacterium
TCAGCCATGCAATCCTCGCTCGCGGACGCGGCGCCACGATCCGCATTCCCGAATTTGACGCGACCGCTGCGTCTCGTCGTCAAGAGGGTCCGGGCACTCCTGAAATCGATACCTTACCATTATCCGGTCCCCGCCCGGCGCCACAACCGCAGGCGCGACCGGCGGCAGCTCAGGATGATTTTGAGGCGACGTGGACGACGGATGAAAATCGTCGCGGCAAATCGCAGTGAACCGATGCGCAAAAAGGGTAGCGGAATGCGTCGGAATGTCGGCAATCCGAGGCAGCAATCTAAACAATCCTACTTTGACGTGGCGAGCGTCAGTCTGATCGGTCCGGGAGCAGTGCGCGCTCTGGGTTACTGGTCGCGTCTCACAGGGATGGATGGAATATCAGCGATCCGTGACTGACGCAGCAACGCGTGTATGAAAGCCTCCAGTTCCGGGCCGAGAGCATCACGCGCCGAAACCATGCCGACGGGCCGATCACCCTCGACGACCGGCACATGCCGGAAACTGCTGGCGTGCATGATACGCAGCGCATCCTCGAACGGCTTATCCGGATGGATGGTCTGGGGGTCGCGCGTCATGATCGTGGCAATCCGGGTGGATTCCGCGTCAAGGCCCTTGGCCATTACCTTATACAGGGCGTCGCGCTCGGTGACGATGCCGACAAGCTTGCCGTTTTCCACCACCATCACAGCCCCGACACTGTTCTGCTGCATCAGGCGAGCGGCCTCGCCCACCGTCGTCTGCCCCGGAGCCGTGACGGGCGCCTGATCCTGGATAATCGTTCTGATCGTTCGCGGCATGCCAAGCCTCCAATTCCCACGGTATTGACTATCGAAATCAACACGCAGGAAACGGTAAGTAGGCGGAATATGCTACAGACGAGTCAGGCCGCCGGTTTGACATAGATCATATCGACTGGATTTTCTGCCACCCCGACGACTACGCCCGGCGCGCCTTGGTGCGCCGCAACTGGGTACGGCTAATCGGCTTTCGCGCCGGATTTCCTCACCACCTCGCCCCACTTCGCAATATCCGCTTTGAGGATCGCCGCGAATTGCTCCGGCGTGTCACTCACCGGCTCAGCACCCTGCGCGAGCAGCAGTTGCCGCACCTCCGGCAGATTGAGCGCGCGCACGATTTCAGCGTTGAGCCGCATGACGATCTCGCGCGGTGTGGCGGCCGGCGCCAGCACGCCGTACCACGCGACCGCTGCATAACCGGGCAGACCCGATTCGGCGACCGTCGGAAATTCGGGCGCAGCCGGCGTGCGCTTGGGGCTCGTCACGCCGAGAGCGCGCAGCTTCCCGGTCTTGACGTGCGGCAGCGAAGACACCACCGTCGCGAACGACAGTGCGACTTCGCCGCCCAGGAGCGCCGGCATCGCCTGCCCGCCTCCTTTATAGGGCACGTGTACGAGTTCGATACCCGCCATGCTCGTGAACAGTGCGCCCGACAGGTATAGAGCGCTGCCGGATGACGCATAAGTAATCTGCCCCGGATTCCGCTTCGCCAGCGCGATCAGCTCACGCACGTTCTTCACCGGCACCGAAGGATGCGCGACGATCATATTGGGCAATAACGCCGTGCGCGTCACCGCCACGAAGTCGCGGACGGGATCGTAGGGGAGTTTCGGATACAGGCTCGCGTTGATCGCATGCGTGCCGGTCGTGCCCATGACCAGCGTGTAGCCGTCGGGCGCGGCTTTCGCCACCACCTCCGAGCCGACGATGCCGCCCGCACCGCCGCGGTTCTCGGCCACCACCTGCCTGCCGAATTGATCGGTGAGCTTCTGCGCGACGATGCGCGTCACGACGTCGGTCGCGCCGCCGGGCGGAAAAGGCACGATCAACCGAATCGGGCGGTTTGGATATTGCTCGAATAGTGCTGAGAGCTGTGCGACCAACACGGCGGCCGCGGCCGACTCGCGGACGGTCGCATCCCGCAAGCGGGAGCCCTGCTCACTGCTCGCGTCCAGCCCGCCGGGCGGAAAAGGCACGACGATGCGGACGGTTTTGTTTGGATAATCCTGTGCGTACGCGTGCGACGTCGCGAGCAGCAGGATCGTGAGTGCGCTGCGATGAAGTCTATTCAATCTGCATCCTTCCGCTTATTATCCCGCACTTTTCGCCGCCTGCAAACCCACCGCGCGCATCTCGCATATAATCCCGATTCCAAATCCGCAAGGTGACATGCCATGTTCGCCCCGCCGCAACTCATCGAAACAGAAGTATTCGTCGCCGTGCCGCAACCACTGCGCAAGACTCACGTGCCGGCCGAGCGCATCGTTGCCGGCGGTGGCGGGATTCCCGCGGGCAGCTTTCTCGAAGGGCCGTCGTTCGACCGCGCGGGCAATCTCTATGTCGTGGACATTCCGTACGGCCGCATTTTTCGCGTTTCGCCGCAGGGCAAATTCGACATCGTCGCCGAATACGACGGCGAGCCCAACGGCCTGCGCATCCACAAGGACGGACGCATTTTCGTCGCCGACCACAAGCTCGGCATCGTGTTGCTCGATCCCGCGAGCGGCAAAATCACGCCCTTCGTCACACGCTATCACCGCGAGCATTTCAAGGGCGTGAACGACCTTACCTTCGCCTCCAACGGCGATCTTTATTTCACCGACCAGGGCCAGAGCGATATGTCCGACCCGACCGGTCGCGTCTATCGCTACACGGCGGGCGGCGTGCTGCACAAGTTGGCCGATTGCGTGCCGAGCCCGAACGGGCTGGTGCTCAACGCGAACGAAGACATGCTGTTCGTCGCCGCCACGCGCGCCAACGCTGTGTGGCGCTTTCCGCTCGCGCCCGACGGCACGGTCGCGCGCATGGGCGTGCAGATACAAATGTCGGGCGGCCGCGGCCCCGACGGCATTGCGATGGACGAACACGACGGACTCGTCGTAGCACACCCGGACATGGGCGCGGTCTGGATTTTCAATCACCGCGGCGAGCCGTTATACCGCGTGCAGTCGTGCAGCAGCGATCTCGTGACCAACGTCGCTTTCGGCGGCCCCGACCGCAAGACGATTTACATCACCGATTCCGGCAGCGGCTGCATCCTCACCGCGCGCGTGCCGACCGCCGGGCGCTTACTTTACTCACACATGTAGAGCAAAGCTTTCACCGCAAAGGACGCGAAGGACGCAAAGGTAAAGCAAACGACGAAAATATCGGGTCGGATCTCGCGGGTCGACCGCGAGCCGGCATTCAAGTCAAATTTAACTAAAATCCTCCTTGGCGTCCTTCGCGTCCTTTGCGGTTCAAGATTTTTTTGAAGTTTTCACACCATGAACCTCGATGCCGCCAACACGCGCTCCAGGATAGAGCAATTTCTGCGCGCCGCCGCCGGCGCGGATGCGGTGCACATCAGAAAGCTCGCCCGTCTGAGCGGCGGCGCAGTGCAGGAAAACTGGGCGCTCGAAGTTGAGATCACCGGCGGTGCCTGCGCCGGCGCCCGGCACTGGGTGCTGCGCACCGACGCCGCGGCGCGGGTCGCGTCCAGCCTCACGCGCGGCGAGGAATTTCAGATCCTCGAAGTCGCGCACGCCGCCCATCTGCGCGCACCGCGGCCGCTGTGGTTATGCAGCGACTTGAGCGTCACCGGCCGCGAGTTTTTCGTCATGCAGCGCCTGCCCGGCATCGCCAGCGGACATCGCGTGACGCGCGAAGCGGCGCTGGTTCCGGACCGCGCGCAGCTGGCGTGCGAGCTGGCGGAAAACCTCGCGCGGCTGCATCACTTGAAGCCGCCGCAACCGAAACTGCGGTTCCTGCCGGTGATGCTCGCACGCGACAACGTTGCGCATTACCGGAATTATCTCGACCAGTTGCCCAACACGCAACCCGCGCTCGAATGGGGGCTGCGCTGGTGCGAGATCAACGCGCCGCGTGACGAGGAAACCACCTTCATCCACCGCGACTACCGTACCGGCAATTACCTCGTGCACGAAGGCCACCTCGCCGGCGTGCTCGACTGGGAATTCGCGGCGTTCGGCAATCCGCTCGAGGACGTCGGCTGGATCTTCGCCAAATGCTGGCGCTTCGCCGGCAAACAATTGCCCTGCGGCGGGATCGCCGCGGCAGCGGATTTCCTGGCGCCATACGAACTCGCATCGGGACGCACAGTAACGCCCGCCGCGCTCGTATACTGGCAGGTCATGGCGCATATCCGCTGGGCCATCATCGCATTGCAACAGGCGCAGCGCCATTTGTCCGGCGTCGAGCGCTCGCTCGAACTCGCGCTCACCGGCCGCATCGTCGCCGAACTTGAATACGAGATCCTGACGCTGACACGAAGCCAGATTTAAAACCAAAAGAATGATCAGCCGCCGATGAACGCCGATACACGCCGATGAAAATCAAAAAAACAAACGGACAATTCGCGCAAAATCGTTTTAGAGTTGCGGGATTAAGCAATTTCAAGGAGCATTTAATTCCATCCATCGTTTTTTCTGTTTTGCTCCTATCGGCGTTCATCGGCGTTTATCGGCGGCTACAAAAGGTTTAGAAATGAACGACCGCCCCGACGCCGCCGAATTGCTCGCCATCGCGCGCAGCACGCTGCTCGATGAACTGCTGCCGCGGCTGCCCGCGGACCTGCGCTACACCGCGCTGATGATCGCGAATGCGATGGCGGTCGCGTCGCGCGAGCAAGCGGCGGGCGATGCCGACGGTCAGGCGGAGCTCGCGCGCCTGCGCGGTCTCTTCGCGGAAGACGGCGAACCGCCGCCCGCCGCGGCGCTAAAGACTGCGCTCGCGGACTATAATCAGCGTCTCGTGAACGAGATACGCAACGGACGCTTCGATGACATTGAGCGCGCGGCGCTGCTCGACCATCTCGAAGAAACGACCATGGATAAAGTTGCCATCGCAAATCCCAAGGCGCTGAAAAGCTGATGCGACGGAGCGCACTTTGACGCAACCGAACATGTCGTTCGAGCCGCTGACGCCGACCGCATACCTGCGTCGATCGGCGACTGTGTTCGCGGACCGCATTGCGGTCATCGACGGCGATCTGAGCTATACCTACGCCGAATTTTACGCACGCGCGCAGCGTCTGGCCGGCGCGTTGCGGGCGTTGGGCATCGTCAGCGGCGAACGGGTCGCGGTGCTGGCGCCGAATACCCACGTGCTGCTCGAAGCGCATTACGGCGTGCCGCTCGCCGGCGCGGTGCTGGTTGCGCTCAATCAGCGCCTCACCGCGAGCGATCTGGCCTACGTCACCCGGCACAGCGACGCCCGCGTACTCATCTACGACCACGAATTCGAATCCGTCGCGCGCGATATTGCGCAAGAAATCGGCGCCGGACTCAAACTCATGCGCGCCGGCGGCGCCGACGAATACGAACCATGGCTCGCGGGCGCGTCACCGCACGCAGAACCGGTCACCGACGAGCGCAGCATGCTTTCGATTAACTACACGAGCGGCACCACCGGGCAGCCCAAAGGCGTGATGTATCACCACCGCGGCGCGTACCTGCAGGCGCTCGCGATGGCGGCGCACCTGCGGCTCGATTGCGAAAGCACCTATCTGTGGACGCTGCCGATGTTTCATTGCAACGGCTGGTGCTTCACGTGGGGCGTTACCGCGGCGGGCGCAACCCATCTGTGCCTGCGCAAGCTCGACCCTGAGCTCATCTGGAAACACCTGCGCGAATCGGGCGTCACGCATTTCTGCGCCGCGCCCACCGTGCTGATCATGATCGCGTGGGCCGACGCCGCCAGGCACGGCAAACTCGCGCGCACCATCAGTGCGGGAACCGGCGGCGCGCCGCCGACGCCGGCCATTCTCACGCGCATGGCGCAGCTCGGCATAGTCGTCACGCACCTGTACGGCCTTACCGAAACCTTCGGTCCGGCGGTGATTTGCGAATGGCGCAACGACTGGAACAAGTTGTCGATCACCGAACAGGGCAGGATCAAGGCGCGCCAGGGCGTGGGCAACGTGATCGCGCAGGAACTGCGCGTCGTCGACAGCGCGGGCCGCGATGTACCGGCCGACGCCGCGACGATCGGCGAAATCGCCCTGCGCGGCAACAACGTGATGCTCGGCTACTATCGCGACGATGAGGCGACACGCCGCGCCGCGCCCGACGGCTGGTTTCGCACCGGCGATCTCGGCGTCATGCACCCGGATCGCTACATCGAAATCAAGGACCGCTCGAAAGACATCATCATCTCGGGCGGCGAGAACATTGCATCGCTCGAAGTCGAGCGCGCACTGGCGGCGCATGCCGCGGTGATGGAAGCCGCCGTGGTCGCCGGCCCCGACGCCAAATGGGGCGAAGTGCCGGTGGCTTTCGTTACCCTTAAACCGGGTGCCTCCGCAGACGAGGCGCAGTTGATCGCCCACGCGCGCACCGTGCTGCCGCATTTCAAGGCGCCGAAAAAAATCGTGTTCGGCGATCTGCCGAAGAACGCGACGGGCAAGATCCAGAAATTCGTTTTGCGCGAGCGCGCTAAATCATTACTGCAGAATGGCTAACCGCAAAGTCGCAGGGGCGCAAAGATTTCCCACCCAAAGAAAACTGCAAAAATCCGAAGGCCACGACATTGAGGCACGGTATCTTTTTATTTCGCATCGTGATTTTTTTTCGCGTCTTTGCGCCTTTGCGGCGAAGATTTTTTGAGAGATTAATTATGGACTTTACGCTGCCACCCCACGTTGAAGATTTCCGCCAGCGCTACCGCGCGTTCGTCGCCGAGCACGTGCTACCCCTCGAAGCCGACCCGCAAACGTTCGACGATCACGAGAACATCCGCCTCGATCTGCTCGATAAACTGCGCGCGCGAGCGAAGGCCGCCGGCCTGTGGGCGCCGCAGATGCCCAAGGATGTCGGCGGACAGGGGCTCAACATGGTCGGCATCGCCGCCTGCTACGAGGAAATGAATTACTCGCTTTTCGGCCCCGCCGTGTTCAACTGCGCGGCGCCCGACGACGGCAACATGCGCTCGCT
>JANNPG010000034.1:0-2306 GCA_031399805.1 Betaproteobacteria bacterium
ACCGCGGGCTTGAATACATGTTCATCATGATGAACCACGCGCGTCTCGGTGTCGGGCTCGAAGGCGTTGCGCTGGCCGAGCGCGCCTACCAGCACGCACGCGAGTATGCGAAAACGCGCGTGCAGGGGCGCGCGATCGGCCAGAAAAGCGGCGACCGCGTGACCATCATTCATCATCCCGACGTGAAGCGCATGCTGCTCACGATGAAAGCGCAGACCGAAGCGATGCGCGCCGTCGCGTACACCGCGTCCGCGGCGCTCGACAAAGCCAACCATCATCCCGACGACAAGGAGCGCCGCAAGAACCAGACGCTGGTCGACTTTCTGATTCCCATCGTCAAGGGCTGGTGCACCGAGAGCAGCATCGAAGTTGCGTCGACCGGCGTGCAGATCCACGGCGGCATGGGATTCATCGAGGAGACCGGGGCGGCACAGTATCTGCGCGACGCGCGCATCACAACGATCTACGAAGGTACCACCGGCATCCAGGCCGCCGATCTCGTCGGGCGCAAAACCGGCTTCGAAAAAGGCACGACTGCGTTCGGCCTTGTTGAAGAGATGCGCAAGCTCGACGCCCTGCTCGCCGCGAGCAAGAACGCCGATGTCGCTGCCGCGCGGGAAAATCTCAAACGCGCCGTCGATGGACTCGCCGCCGCCACGCAATGGATCGTTGATACGTTTCCCAGGGATCCCAACGCGGTTGCCGCTGTGTCCGTGCCATTCCTGAAACTGTGGGGCACGGTGGCCGGCGGCTGGCTGATGGCGCGCGCCGCGCTGATTGCCGATGCAAAACTGGCGGGCGGCGGCGATGCCGACTTCTTTCGCGGCAAGATCGTTACCGCGCGTTTCTATGCCGAACACATCCTGCCGCAGGCCGCTGGCCTGGCGAGTGCAGTGACGGGCGGTGCGTCCAGCGTGCTCGCGCTCACGGAGGCGCAGTTCTGACGGGGAAATCCCGTGCTGTGTCCGCTTTTTCAGACACTCCGAATGGAGACGTAATTTTGTTCAGGGAGCCAATCGACGGGCCGATAATTTCCAGGCCCCCTGATTCCACGCGAGCCGAAAATGATTTTAAGAATGCTTCGATCAGTTATGTCCCGCGCCAGGATGGAACCGCGGAAGCCGGCGGGAGAGCTGCCGCAGGATAAGCAGCGCAGGCTCGCAGTCGCGCATCTGCAGGCGCCTCGCGATCTCCACTTGCGCATCATGTTCGACGACATGCGCGTCGGAGCAGACCCGCTGATCGAATTTACGCACGCCTGCGCGCGCGAATCAGACTCCTTCGTTCCGCCGCTGAAAGCGCTGCATCGGCCGCTCGCATCGTATTTTCTCGCGCGCTATTTTGTGTATGCTCTCGATCTCGAGGGCGCGCGCGCGGAATGCGGGGTATTCAACGGCATGAGCGCGCTGGTGATGTGCCGCGCCGCGAAAACACGCAAACCGGAATTTGACGGCGCGAATCTGCATCTGATCGACAGTTTCAAAGGATTGAGCCGTCCCGGTGAGGAGGATTATGTGCAGGTGCGCGCGGCCGGGGCAAGCGCTGAGGACGGCACGCGCGCCGGTTCGGCGTACGCCGAAGGCGCGCTGGCGTCATCGATACATGCGGTCCACGACGCGTTGCGCGATTTTCCGCGCGTGACGATCCATCCTGGATGGATACCGGAGGCGTTCACAAAGCTGCCGGATACGAAGTGGGCCTTTGTTCATCTGGATGTCGACCTTTATGCGCCGACGCTCGCGAGCCTTGAATATTTCTTTCCGAAGCTGACTCAAGGCGGAGTGATCATCTGTGATGACTATAGCGCCCCGTTGTTTCCGGGCGCGCATCGTGCGTGGGACGAATTCTGCGCCGACCACGAAGTGCCTTATGTCGTGCTCGACACCGGGCAATCAGTGATTATCAAGCCGTGAAAATAAAGCCACAAGCTGCTGGCTGGGTGAACCCGGTGGCGGGCGGCGCGTCCAGTGTGCTCGCGCTCACGGTGGCGCAGTTCCGAGGCAAAAATCGCTGAGGGTCGCCAATGGTTAAGGGCAAAAGACCCCATTTTTCGTGCAATCTCGCGCGAGCTATCGTTTAACAGTATCGGTCGCGGTCGGTCCAACCCCCGCCTCTTGATACATTGCGTCGCCATCCTTGGCCCAAACGTAGTGCGGCACGTTGGCAGGGGCCACATACATTGAGCCGACCGGAATCGCGACCACCCTGCTCTCGTCGAAGGTCTCTCCGAAGCCAACATAAATTGTTCCGGCCAAAACAGTCGTGTTTCGTTCGTCGGGATGCGTGTGCGGCGGAATTCTCCCGCC
>JANNPG010000092.1:0-2581 GCA_031399805.1 Betaproteobacteria bacterium
GGCGCTGGGGATCGCACAGGTCGCGGTGGTGATGGGCTCGTGCACCGCGGGCGGCGCCTACGTGCCGGCGATGTCGGACGAGACTATCATCGTCAAAAATCAGGGCACGATATTTCTCGCCGGTCCGCCGCTCGTTAAAGCTGCGACCGGCGAAATCGTTACTGCCGAAGAACTCGGCGGCGGCGACGTGCATACGAAAACGTCGGGGGTCGCCGACCACCTCGCCGACAACGACGCGCATGCGCTGGAGATAGCCCGGCGCGCAGTCGGCCATTTGAACCTCGTCAAGGCGGCCCCGCTCGACATGCGCGCGCCGCGCGATCCAGTGCTCGACGCGGCCGAGCTGTACGGCGTGATCCCGGTCAGCACTCGTCAACAATTCGACGTGCGCGAAATCATCGCGCGCATCGTCGACGGTTCGGAGTTCGACGAATTCAAGGCGCGCTACGGCGCGACGCTCATCACCGCCTTCGCGCACATCGCGGGCCATCCGGTCGGCATCATCGCCAACAACGGCATCCTGTTTTCGGAATCGGCGCTGAAAGGCACGCATTTCATCGAGCTGTGCAGCCAGCGCGGCATACCGCTCGTGTTTCTGCAGAACATCAACGGCTTCATGGTCGGCAAAAAGTATGAGGCCGGCGGCATCGCCAAAGACGGCGCGAAGATGGTGACTGCGGTCGCCTGCGCGCGCGTGCCGAAATTCACCGTGATCATCGGCGGCAGCTTCGGCGCGGGCAACTACGGCATGTGCGGCCGCGCGTTCGACCCGCGCTTCGTATGGATGTGGCCGAACGCGCGCATCTCGGTGATGGGCGGCGAGCAGGCCGCCAACGTGCTCGCGCAGGTCAGGCGCGACGCGCTCGAAAAAAGCGGCAAGGCGTGGAGCGCGGACGAGGAGCACGCGTTCAAGGCGCCAATACTCGAACAGTACGCAAAACAAGGCAGCGCTTACTACGCCAGCGCGCGGCTGTGGGACGACGGCGTGATCGATCCGCTGGCCACGCGCAACGTGCTGGCGCTCGGGCTCTCGGCCGCGCTCAATGCGCCGATTGAGAAGACGACATTCGGCGTGTTTCGGATGTGAGGACAACAGGATTCAGGAACCGGGATTCGGCAAAGCAGCAACTGCGGCAGGCGTGCGACAAGCTGCGGGTATAATTCGGTCACCCCCCGGTTGAATCTCTCGTAAAGAATGGAACGGACATGACGCAGAAAATACTCGCTGAAGTCGACCAGGATGGCAACGCGACAGTCGCGTTCAATCGTCCTGAAGTGCACAACGCGTTCGATCCGGAAATGGGCGTGCAGCTCGTCAAGGCGTTGAGAAAGCTCGAGGCCGACCCGCAGGTGCGCGCGGTGGTGCTGATGGGCCAGGGCAAGAGCTTTTCGGCGGGCGCCGACATTGAGCATATGAAGAAGAGCGCCAAATTCACCAAGGAGCAAAACCTCCAGTCGGCGTTCGCGTCGGCGCAAATTTTTCATACTCTCTATACGCTCAAGAAACCGACCATCGCCCGCGTGCATGGCGCGGTGCGCGGCGGTGGCGTGGGTCTCGTCGCCGCCTGTGATATCGCGATCGGCTCGCGCGATGCGACGTTCCGGCTGTCTGAAGTGCGGCTCGGCATCGTCCCGGCGATGATCAGCCCGTATGTCGTCGCGGCGATCGGCGAACGCCACGCGCGGCGTTATTTCATGACGGGCGAGGAATTCGACGCCGCCGAGGCCTACCGCATCGGCCTGCTCCATGACCTCGTTGAAGCGGACAAACTCAATGCGGCCATCAGCCATATCCTCTCGCAGCTCTATTGCGGCGGCCCCGCGGCGGTGGCTGCCGCCAAACAGCAGATTGGCCGCGTTGCGCATGCCGGCATTAGCGAGGCGGTGGTCAATGACACGGCGCGCACCATCGCGGAAATACGCGCGACCCGCGAAGCGCAGGAAGGCCTGAGCGCGTTCCTTGAGAAGCGGCAGGCCGCCTGGCTGCAACCACTCGTGCGCCGCGCGGTCCGGCGGACGAAGAAAGCCGCGCGATGAAGCTGCCCGCGAAAGTCAAAATGGTCGAAGTCGGGCCGCGCGACGGGCTCCAGAATGAAGCGCAGAACGTGCCCGCCGCGGTCAAGATCGAACTCATCGACCGCCTGACCGACGCCGGACTGCCGGTCGTGCAGGCGACCGCGTTCGTATCACCTAAATGGGTGCCGCAGATGGCGGACAATGCCGAGGTCATGGCGGGTATCCGGAAGAAGCCCGGCGTGCGCTATCCCGTGCTGGTTCCCAACCGCAAGGGCCTCGACGCCGCGATCGCCGCCGGTTGCGATGAAGTCGTTGTGTTCGGCGCCGCCACCGAAGCGTTTTCCAGGCGCAACACCAACTGCACGATAGACGAAGGGCTCGCGCGCTTCTCGGAGGTGTGCGCCGAGGCGATAGCGCGCGGCCTCAGGGTGCGTGGTGATGTCTCGGTAAGCCTCGGCGCTGGTGGCGCATGCGCTCGAATCGGTGCAGCAGCGCCTGCAGCGCGGCGCGGCGCACCCCTCGGCGCAGTTCGTCACCGGCACCCGCGCGGGGCAGTTGCTGCGGG
>JANNPG010000119.1:0-11706 GCA_031399805.1 Betaproteobacteria bacterium
TGAAGTTCGACGTGCCACGGATTTTCTACTTGAGCACCCTACGATCGGCGCTCCCGCGGATTCCCACATCCGCAAGTTCGTCCTGAATCGCTTCCCCTTCACGCTTTACTATAGCGTCACCTCAGATGTTTTGCGCATCGAAGTTGTCGCACACCAACGCCGCCGCCCGGGCTACTGGCAGTCGAGAGTCAGCCGCTGACCAGAATCGAGAAATGTATTTTTAAACAACGCCCTCCTGCTTCAACTTCGCAATCTCCGCCTTATTCTTCTTCAGCACGCCACTGAGAATTTCATCTGTGTGCTGCCCCAACACCGGCGGCGGCACTTCGTGTTTGAGCGGCGTGCCTGAAAACCGCATGGGGCTTGCCACCAGCGGCACCGAGCCTGCCGCGGCGTGCGGCAGATCGATCTTCATGCCGCGCGCCTGTACCTGCGGCTCCTCGAATACCTGCGCGATAGTATTGATCGGCCCGTTGGCGACACCTGCGTCGTCGAGCAGTTTCACCCACTCGCGTGTCGGGCGCTTCAGGAAAATCTCGTTCAAGAGGCGCGTGATCTCGTCGCGATTTTTTACGCGCTCGCCGTTGGTGGAGAAGCGCGGGTCTTTCGCCAGGTGCGCGCAACCGGCGACGTCGCAGAATTTGTTGAAGAGATTGTCGTTGCCGCAGGCGAGGATCAGCGCGCCGTCGGCGGTCTTGAACGTCTGGTAAGGCACGATGTTGGGATGCGCGTTGCCGAGCGGGCGCGGCGATTCGCCGGTCGCGAAGTAGTTCATCGCCTGATTGGCGAGGAACGCGACGCATGAATCGAGCAGGGCCACGTCTATCCACTGACCTTTGCCGGTCACCGCGCGGTTTGCAATCGCGGCGCAGATCGCGATCGTCGCATACATGCCGGTCGTCAAATCGATGATCGGCACGCCGACGCGCTGCGGCCCGCCGCCCGGCAGGTCGTCGCGCTCGCCGGTGATGCTCATCAGCCCTCCCATGCCCTGCGCCATGATATCGTAGCCGGGGCGGTCCTTGTCGGGGCCGGTCTGGCCGAAACCCGTCACCGAGCAGTAGATGATGCCCGGGTTGAGTGCCTTGATGTCTTCGTAACCCAGTCCGTAGCGCGCGAGATCGCCGACCTTGTAATTTTCGATCAGCACATCGCATTGCTTCGCGAGCTCGCGCACGAGCTGCTGGCCCTCGGGCCTGGAGATATTGATCGTGATCGACTTCTTGCCACGGTTCGCCGCGCAGAAATACGCCGACTCGCGGGTTTCCTTGCCTTGGGCGTCCTTCAGATAAGGCGGCGCGTAGGCGCGCGAGTCGTCGCCTTTGAGCGGACGCTCGACCTTGATGACTTCGGCGCCGAGGTCGGCCAGGTTCTGCGCGGCCCACGGTGCCGCGAGCACGCGGGAGAGATCGAGCACTTTGATATGCGATAGCGGTCCTGACATTTTTATCCTTTTCTAATTCACTACAGCTTCACCGCCAAGGACGCGAAGGACGCCAAGGAAAAGCAAAAGGGAATCACTTCAAACCCGACTATTAGCAGCAAGTTGTCACTGGAATTCTACCTACCTCGCAGCATGACTTTATTGTCTTTTCCTTGTATCTGACTTTCCTTCGCGTCCTTCGCGTCCTTTGCGGTTCAAGATTTTTTTATTTGCCTTTGAACTTCGGTTTTTTCTTGTGAATAAACGCGTCGATTCCGCTGCGGTAATCCTCGGTCTTCAAGTAATCGAAATTCGCGTCTTTCTCGGCGGCGGTCAGCGGCGGCGCGCCGACGGTCAGGCGGCGGATGAACTGCTTGTGCCAGCGCGCAACCAGCGGCGCGCCGTCGGCGATGCGGCGCGCGGTCGCGTAGGCTTCGCGCTCGACTTGATCGTCGGGCACGACGCGCGTGAGGAGCCCCTTCGCAAATGCTTCCTGCGCGTTCCACACGCGGCCTTCGAGCAGAATTTCCGCGGCGACCGCGCGCCCGGCTAGTGCCAGCAGGCCGGCGAGTTCGTCGTACGCAATCGCAAACCCCAGCCGGTTGATCGGCACGCCGAAACGCCCCGACTCGCCGGCGATGCGCAGATCGCAATTGCACGCGATTTCCAGTCCGCCGCCGACGCACGGCCCTTTGATCATCGCCACCGTCGGGTGCCGGCATGCGCCGACCGCCTTCAGGACGCCGTTCACGTATTCGTGGTGATAAGTCCTGGCCTGCGCTAGTGTTGCGCGTTCGGTGACGAACTCCTCGAGGTCGGCGCCCGCCGCAAATGCTTCGTCGCCCGCGCCGCGCAGCACAATGCAGCGCAACGCGTCGTCCGCCGACAGGTCGCGCATCGCGCGCGCAAGCTCTCGCCACATCGCAACTGTGATTGCGTTGAGCTTACCTGGATTATTGAGCGCGACGGTTGCGATGTCGCCGTCACGCTTGACGTCTATGGATGGCAAGTGCGTCCCTGAAAACGCGTATTCTACGTTTCTGCACTGCATCGCGACCAGCAGATTGTTGATATTCGCCTCAGCTACGTAACGTTTTGCCGCCCGCTGGTCGAACCATGCAATGCAATGAATCGAGGAGGTCGGCAACGAGTTGCGGCCGGGACATCATGCACGACACGTTATTCGCGGTTGGAAGCCTTGATGGTTTCGTGCCGGAGAATAATCCGCTGCGGCCGATACGCGAGGCTGTATCACCTGACGGGCGGCGAGTGCTGGCGCGATGGTTGCGCGCAGATTATTTGCGCCTTTTCACCTCGCATAAGGGAATACGGTTTTCCGCTTGCGGCCGTGCTCGAGGCGGCGCAGTGTCTCCATTCGGCGATGCAAGCCGTCATCGGGGGCGAGCGTAGCGATGCGACCACGCGCGCGCACCCGGGTCGCGTATCCGCATGCGGCGCCTGACGCGATCGTCATGGTGCTGCGGCTAGGCGCCGCCATGCCCGCAGCGGCCATTGCAAAGGCGACCGCCACCCTGCCGACGGCCTGCGCTTGCGCGGGCACGACGTGCTGCCCACCGAGCTCACATCAGGCATCGCTCAAAGCCATTCTGGTCTGCCGCGCAACGACTTAGCACAATCCCGCTGATTCCATAAGGTTAGTAGGGTCTTATTCATGCAGGATACTGTATACAGTATCCTCAAAAACCGCTACGATGCCGGGACGGATGCAAGCTGCGCCGCCGTCCTGACCGTTTCAAAAGGAGATCACACATGCAGAAGACCGAAAGCCAGACGAAGCTCGTGGTGGAAAGCGCCGAAGCCGTACTCGGATTGCACTGGTTCGTCGCGCGGGACCACACGGCGCGCGACGAAGGACTCGAGATCGAAATCATCACCCCCGGCATCAAGACGAAATTCGACTGGACCGATCCGCGCAGCAGCGATCACCACCTCGTGAGTTCGACCAACTACCAGAAAGCGTTCGAGCAGGGCAAAGCCGACGTCTATCGTGCGTGCGAGTGGGGGCAGATACGCAGGACCTACGACAACCCCAAGGGGCCTATCGTCGCGCGGCGTCCGGCCATGGTGTATCAGACCATATTCGTGCGCGGCGACTCGCCGGTGAACGCACCGATCGCGCTTGCAGGCAAATCGGTGGGCGTACAGTTCCATCAGGGTTCGCACTACTGCTCGCTTGCGATGCTCGAAGGTTTCCTGCCGCGTGAGCAGATTCGCGTCGTGCATTCAGGCACGGTGGGCGAGCGGTACGAAGCGCTGATGAGCGGCGAGACCGACGCGGCGACGCTGATGGAGCCGTGGATCTCGCTCGCGCACAAGAACGGCTGCAAGGAAGTCGTGAGCACCTACTACCAGGGCACCGAGAACGCGAGCCAGGACCTCGATCCAAAAGTGTGGGAAGCGGCGCTGCGCGCTGTGCGCAAAGCAGTGCGGCTCATGCAGGGCGAGAACAAGCGGAAATACGTCCACTACATGCTCGACGAGATCGACCCGAAGTACGCGAAACTGCTCACCCCGGACGATTTCTATCTGCCGCGGCTGCGTTACGTCGATCCGGCGCCGTACACCAAGGAGGAATTCGAGCGCGCGTACAACTGGATGTTGACGTGGGACCTGGTGGGCGCGAATGCGAATTACGAAGGGCTCGTCTGCAACAGGGTCGCGGCCTAGCCGGGCATGCGCGGCATGCATCGCGGTACGCGGCGCGCCGCAAAACGCGCCGCTCCGTATGCGGGTCAGGCGTCAGCGGCGCTTTTCACGGTAACGCCGGATTTCTTCGCCTGTATTGAGCACGTGCCGCTCGACCTGTGCGGCTGCGCCCGCATAGTCTTTCCGCCCGATATGACCAAGGATGTTGCGATGCTCGGTTGCGGCTTCGCGCAACCGCGTGTCCGTGCCCGCCTGGCGCGCGTAACGCTCGATCTTGAGATGGATGCGCTCGACGAGGTCGATCATCGTTTTCGAGCTGCCGGCACCGTAAAGCGTCTGATGGAATTCCCAGTTCTTCAGCACCCAGCGAGATCCATAGTCCGTAATGCGGTCCATTTCGTCGCACAGCTTGCCCAGGCGCGCGATCGCGCGCGCGTCCAGGTGAGGCGCGGACCTGCGCACCATGTGCGCCTCGAGCACCGCGCGCATTTCGATGAGCTCGACGGTCTCCTGAACGCTCAGACCCGCCACGACGGTCTTGTGATGGGCGACGATCCGCACCAGCCCTTCGGCCTGGAGCTGGCGCAAAGCCTCGCGTATGGGAACTCGGGAGACGTTGAAAAACTGCGCGAGCTCCACCTGATTGATCTCCTCACCATCGGCGAACTGGCCATCGTAAATGGCGGTGCGCAGCGCGGAGGCGATGTGATCAGTGATGGTCCTGCGTTCGCGCAGAGCCGGGTCCCACTCGAGCCGCCGGAACTTGTCCGCGGTGATCTGCTGCGATGATTTTTCGGTTGCGGATGTCATGCCGGCGTTATGCAGTAGACTGTGTACGCAGCACGACACTTTAGCATTTAACAACCCGTTCCGGGCTTGCGCGCGCACATGTAAAGCGCTCCAGCGCGAAAGGAGGGAATAGCAAAGTGAAGACCCTGGCTCAATCGGCTGCAGTCCTCGCGCTTGCGGTGCCCGCATGGGGCGTCAGGGTTGCTCCGGCCGCTTGCACAGACAAACCGCTATCATTCGTCGTCCCATTCCCGGCGGGAACAGCGTGAATACGCCCATCCCGGGAAAAGGCGACCATACATCGCTGCGGGAATTTCAATCCGTCGCCGTTCCGCAGGCGCGCTTCCACCCTATGCAACGGCAACCTCACACGGTGAGACCCGCCACGGAGGAGGGCAACACAATGAAGATCCTGTTTCGTGCGCTCGTCGCGCTGCTGGCCGGACTCGGGTTGTTTGCGGGCGGGGCCATCGCCGCCTATCCCGAAAAGGCGATCACGCTCATCGTCCCGTTCCCGCCGGGTGGCCGCACCGATCTCATGGCGCGCGTGGTCGCTCAGCACCTGCCCAAGCACGTCCGGCAAAGCGTGGTTGTGCTCAACAAGCCGGGCGCCGGCGGCGTGCTAGGCGCGAAAGAAGTGACATCCGCGCCGGCGGACGGTTATACGCTCGGGATGTTTTCGAGCGCCGTTGTCACGGCGCAGTACACCGTTCCGACGCCGACGAATCTCGCCGACTACGTGGCGCTTGCGGTGATAAACATCGATCCGATGGCGCTCGCCGTGAAATACGAGGCGCCCTGGAAAACGCTCGCCGAGCTCGTCGCTTACACGCACGCGAACCCGGGCAAGCTGCGCGTGGGCATGATCCCCGGTGCATCGGCACAGATGTTCGCCGGCGCCTTTTCCAGGATGGGGAACGCGAAAATCATCTACGTGCCTTTCAAGGGCGATGCTGACGGCGTCTCGGCGCTCGCCGGCGGGCACATCGACGCGCACGTGGCGGTTCCGGTATCGTACAAAGCGCTCGCCGAAGCGAAGAAGATACGCACGCTGGGCGTGGCGGCCGCGAAGCGCTCGGCGCTCTACGACGACATCCCGACGTTCCGCGAGAACGGCGTGGACCTCGTCATCGGATCGTTCCACATCCTGTTTGCACCCAAAGGCACGCCGGGCGAAGTGCAGGCCGCGCTCGGGCAGGCGATCGCGAAAACGATGCAGGAACCCGAGCTCGCCAAGCAGATGGCAGCTGCGACCCTCGGCTACGCTTACCTGGATCAGAAAGAGACCGCCCTATTTCTCGCGCAGCAGGACGAGCTGTATCGGAAGCTGATCGACGAACTTGGCATGCGGGTCAGCCCAAGCAAATAATCGCGCGCCCATGGGCGCCGGGAGAAGCGACATGAAAGTCCGGATGATCGCGCTTGCGATCGCGGTATCGGTTATCGCCGCGGTTGCGCAGCCGTCGGCTGCGGCCGCGCAGGGCTATCCCGCAAAAGCGATCACGCTCATCGTGCCTTTCCCCGCGGGCGGACGCACCGACCTGACCTCGCGCGCGCTTGCCGAGGCGCTGAAAGACGATTTGCAGCAGCCGGTCGTCGTGGTGAACAAGCCCGGCGCGAGCGGCGTGCTCGGCGCCAAAGAGGTGGCCGGCGCCCAGCCCGACGGTTACACGCTCGGCATTTTCTCGACCGGCTTTCTCACGACGCAGTACACGGTTCCGACGCCGACGAACGCGAAGGAGTACGAGCTCATTGCGCTCATCAACTACGATCCGGCGGCGCTCGCCGCGTCCGCGGCGAGCGGCTGGACGAGCATCGCGCAGGTCATCGCCGCGGGCAAGGCCAGGCCGAAATCGATCAAGGTGGGAATCAACCCGGGGAATTCGGCGCACATTTTCGCCGGCGCTTTTGCGAAGGCCGCCGGCCTCGACGTGATTTACGTGCCGTTCAAAGGCGGCTCGGAGCGCGCGATCGCGATCGCCGGGGGCCACATCGATCTCGACTTCGACATCGTCGCTCCCATGAAACCGCTCATGGACGCGGGCAAGCTGAAGGTGCTCGGCGTCGCTGCGGACCGGCGCGTCGAGCTCTATCCCCAGATACCGACTTGGCGCGAGCAGGGTATCGACCTTTCCATTTACTCCTGGCACGGCGTTTTCGCGCCCAAAGACACTCCGGTGCCGGTGCTTGCCACCGTCGACGCGAGCCTGCAGCGCGTTGCGCGCAATCCGAAGTTCCTCGCGCAGATGGACAAGCTGCTGCTCGGCGTGCGCTATATGAATCGCCAGGAATTCATGAGCTTTTTCGCCGAGCAGGATGCCCTGATGAAGCCGCTCATACAGAACCTCGGCCTCATGCTAAAGCAGCCATAGCAACCCACGCAGCCTACACGGGAGATCGGACATGAACCAGATGACGGACGCACACATCAATTACGAAACGACGGTACTCGGGCTCAAGAAGCGCCTCGCGAAAGTGCATCGCATCATCACTGCTGGCGGGCTGTGGCCCGTCACCAAGGGGCACGTGAGCTGCCGTGTTCCCGCTACCAACCACATGCTGATACTCGGCCACATTCATTCGGAAGGACGCAATCTCGCGGACACCGATGTGGACGACATCGTCACGACCGACCTGGAAGGTAACTTCATCGAAGGCCGCATCGATGCCGTCGACGAGCGTTTCGCGCACACGGAGGTGTACAGGGCGCGGCCCGATATCCAGGCGGTCGTGCACGCCCATCCGACGATGGCGACCGCGTTCGGCATCGCGGGCGTGAACATACTCCCCGTGGGCAACCGCGGCGCGATATTCGCGCCGCACGTGCCGATCCTTGACTTCGATAAGCAGATCGACACACCCGAGCGCGGCCGTATGGCGGCCGAGAAAATGGGAAAGTGCGCGGCCGTCGTGTTGAAGAACCACGGCGTGATCGTTGCCTCCGACACCATCGAGAATGTCTGCATTTCGCTGTTCTCGCTCGAAGAGACGGCGCGACTGCATTGGTACGCGGCGCAGATCGGGAAAGTCGAGCCGGTGTCGGACGCGGAAATCCGTAGCGTCATGACCGGCACGCGCTACGAGGAATTCTTCGCGCATGTGTGGGGTCATTACGAGGCAATGGACCCGCGGAGGCGCGGCTGACGCGCCACGCGCGCCTGGGCGAAACGCTATTCGGCGCTTCGCTCCTGGGCGTCGGGCTCTTCGCGATTTTTAAGGCGAGCGCGCTCCCGTTCGGCAGCCTGAGCGAACCCGATTCCGGGCTCTTCCCTGTTGCGATCGCAGTCGTGCTCGTGCTGTTCTCGGCGCTGTCGCTCGGCAACCGCGAGCGGCCGCCTGTGGCCACCACGGCCGAGCGCGCCGGCATCGTTCGCGTGCTCGTGCTGATCGTCGCACTATGCGCTTATGCGTGGTTTCTTCCGCGCGCCGGATTCCTGATTTGCACGGTCGTCCTGCTCGCGGTGGTGCTGCGGGGACTCGGGCGCTTCGGCTGGACCGGCACCGCAGTCAGCGCCGTGGCTGGCGCGGCCGGCTGTTATGTCCTGTTCACGCGTTTGGGCTTGCCCTTGCCGGCTGGCGTGTTCGGGTTCTGAGGCGTTATGGACATCCTCCACAGTCTGGCGCTGGGGTTTTCCGTTTCGCTGCAACCGGCGAATCTTTTTTACTGCTTCCTAGGCGTGCTCCTCGGCACGCTCGTCGGCGTGCTGCCGGGCCTGGGGTCGGCGGCGACGATCGCGCTGCTCCTGCCGATCACGTATCACATGCCTGCGACTTCCGCGATCATCATGCTGGCGGGAATCTGGTACGGCTCGATGTACGGCGGGTCGACCACCTCGATACTCCTGCGGCTGCCCGGAGAGTCGGCCTCCGTAATGACATGCATCGACGGGTTCGAAATGGCGAAGCGCGGCCGTGCCGGCGCCGCACTCGGCATTGCGGCATTCGGCTCGTTCATCGCGGGCACGATCGGGCTCGTGGGGCTGGTTTTTCTCGCACCGCCGCTCTCCGAATTCGCGCTCGCTTTCGGCCCGCCTGAATATTTTGCGCTCACCTTCGTCGGCCTCACGCTCGTGAGCTTCCTGGGCAGCGGAACGTGGGCCAAAGCGCTCACCATGGCCGCGGTCGGACTGCTGCTGGGCATCGTGGGACTCGATCCGGTCCGCAGCCACGAGCGCTTCACCTTCGGCGTGCTGTCGCTGCAAGGCGGTATCGACCTGGTCCCGATGGTGATGGGGCTCTTCGGCGTGTCGCAAGTGTTCAACATGCTGGAGCGGCGGCCGCCGGGCATCGACGAGATCGCCAAGGCGCCCACGCGCCTGCGTGAATTGCTGCCCAACCGCGACGACTGGCGCCTCGCGAGCGGGGCGATACTGCGCGGGACGCTGGTCGGATTCTTCGTCGGCATCCTGCCGGGCGCCGGTGCGACGATTTCGAGTTACGTCGCGTATGCGCTGGAAAAGCGCCGCTCGCGCGCACCCGAGCGCTTCGGGCAGGGAGCGATCGAAGGCGTTGCGGCACCCGAATCAGCGAACAACGCCGCGACCTCGAGCGGCTTCATTCCGCTGCTCACGCTCGGTCTTCCGGCCAATATCGTGATGGCGCTCATGCTCGGCGCGTTCATGCTGCACGGCGTAACCCCGGGCCCGACGCTGATGATGCAGAAACCCGACATGTTCTGGGGCATCATCACCAGCATGTTCGTGGGAAATCTGATGTTGCTTCTGCTCAATCTGCCGCTGATCGGCCTGTTCACGCCGGTGGCGCGCCTGCCGTATCGCTATCTCGTCCCGATCATCGTCGTCGCGTGCGTCATAGGCGCATACGGCGTCAACAACAACCCCGCCGACCTGTTCGTCATGGTCGCTTTCGGCCTATTCGGTTATCTGGCGGAGAAATACGGCTATAGTCTCGCGCCGCTCGTTCTCGCGTTCGTGCTCGGACCGCTGATGGAGACGTCCCTGCGGCAGTCGCTAATCCTGTCGCAGGGAGATTTCAGTATCTTCGTCGTCAGGCCGATCAGCGGAGCGCTGCTCGCAGGCGGCGTGATTTTCGTGGGATTGCCGCTCCTGCGCCGATTGTTCAGGCGCGCGCCCGCCGCGGAGCTTGCGCGCAAAGCCGGTCCCTGACGCTTCAGTCCCAGAGGTCCTGCGGACTGCCCACGCGGCGCCCCCACCACTCCGGCCCTTCCCGCACGTAGTCCCACTCCGGGTTCTGCGCATGGTTTCTCAGCCGGGCCATGACGCCATTGAAGACAGGCGCGTGTTCCTCACCGAACTCGAAATACCCGACGAAGTCATAGCCCGTATCCAGGCCGTAACCGCCGGGATGGTGGTAGAGGCGCCGCACGAGATACGGGATGCCGCCGGCGGACGCGACCGTGTGCCCTTCGGCGACGATGCTGCCGTCGTCGCCGTAACGCGGCAGGAAGAAGCTTTCCCGGCGCATCCAGTCCATCGCCCACCATTCGCGGGTCTTGCATTGCGGCAGAAAAACACCGACCGGGTGCCGCGCGCCTGCGGCCGGAGCGAGCGCGCGATCGTAGGCGAACTGGCGCATGGCGTGACTCGTGTAGCTCCGATCCTTGCGCACGCCGCCTCTCGCGTGCAACTGACCGCCGCGTTCGGCGACGATGGCATGCAGCTGCTGTTCGTACGCTGACAAGGGCCCGTCTATGCTGCCTTCGAGCCGAATTGCGACGGAGGACGACGCGACACCCTGGTCGTCTACATCGCCTTTGCGGAAACGGCCGGGGTCACCACGAAGATATTGAATGCGCCCGCGCTGCAACGCTCCCTCGGACGGATGCCCGTCGACAAAGTGCGCGTTCTCCAGCGCGGCAGCCGCGCGCTCCATGGCGCGGAGCAAAGCCGGGTCGACGCGTTGGCGTTCGAGCTGAATGAACAGGAAACGGCCGTAGCCGAGCACCTTGGTTGTGAGATTGAGCGAGGCCGCGTCCATCGTTCAGCGTCCGGCGATTAATTGAAATTCGTCTCAGGGACGTAATTTTTCGCCGCCTGTTCCCGAAATTCCTGCGGGTAAACCCCTTTGGGTATCCGTTCCATCCCGGTAATCCGTTTCCACCATTTTATGCAAATGCCGCACTCCATTTTTCGAGTCTACCTCAGTTAGAAGGTCGGCGCGCGCTGGGCGCTACTGATGCGCGAACAATTTCTTGCCCGCGACCGGCAGCTGCGCCGTCAGAATGTCGCCGGACAGCGATTCCGTAATATAAAGCGTCTTCAGGTCAGACCCGCCGCACGCGACGTTCGCGAGGTGATGATGCTTGTGGTCTTCGGAGTAAATCAGATGCGTGGGCAGCATGTTGCTGTCGAAGCGCCAGATGCCGACGCCGAGTTGGCAGACGAGCAGACCGTTTTCGGAATCCATCTCGATGCCGTCCGGACCGCCGACGCCGCCCGACAATTGAACGGCGACGCCGGTCTTGGAAATCGTGCCGTCGGCCATCAGCGGCAGCCGCCAGATCTGCTGCGCGCGGGTGACGCCGACGTAAACATGCTTGTCCGTCGTCGACAACGTGATGCCGTTCGGGCTCGGCACGTTGTCGCACAAGCGGTCGAGCCGGCCCTTGGTGTCGAGGCGAAATACGCGCCCGGTCGGGTCGGCGATGCCGGTCTGTCCCTGGTCGGTGAAATATAGGTCGCCGTTGGCCGCGAAGTGTAGATCGTTCAATCCCTTGAAGCCCTCGCTGAACGCGGTGCGCAGAATGGTTTCCATCTTGCCCGTCTTCGGATCGAGGCACAGCAGGCCCTCCTTGTAATCGCAGATGAAGATGCGGCCGTCCTTGTGAATCTTGAGGCCGTTCGGCC
>JANNPG010000156.1:0-6700 GCA_031399805.1 Betaproteobacteria bacterium
CAACCAACCTGAGGTTAACAGGCCATGAACAAAATCGTTAAATTTGTCGTGTTGCCGCTGGCAGGCATCGCCGTCATCGTCGTCGCGATCGGCGCCTACATCGTGGCGACGTTCGACCCCAACCAGTACAAGGCGCAGATCGTGCAGGCGGTGAAGGAGAAAACCAAGCGCACCCTCAAGCTCGACGGCGACATCAAGCTGTCGCTGTTTCCGAGCATAGGCGCGACCCTTGGCAAGGCATCATTGTCGGAGTTCGGGAACGACCAGGAATTCGCCGGTGTCGAGGACTTTCGCGTATCGCTGAAGCTCATGCCGCTGCTGTCGAAAGAACTCGTGGTCGACACGATCGAGATAAAGAACCTGCGTGCGAACCTGATCCGCGGCAAGGACGGCAAGTTCAGCCTCGACGACCTGACCGGCGGCGACAAGGCCGCGCCGGCGGCAAAAAGCGGCGGACCCCCGGTCAAGATCGAAATCGATCATGTGAGGTTCGAAAATGCAACCATCACTTATATCGACCACGCGACAGGCGCGAAATATACGCTGTCGAAATTGAATTTGAAGACCGGCCGCATCGCGAGCGGAGTGCCGGGCAAGATCGACCTCGCGTTCACGGGGCGCAGCGACAAGCCGAAGCTCGATGTCGAAGTCGCGCTCAAGACCACCCTCACGTTCGATCTGGAGAAGCAGCATTACGCGCTTGAAGGGCTGGATTTCAGCGCGAAGGGGACGGCAGCGGGCATCAGCAACCTCACGGCCAGCGCGAAGGGCGACGTCGACGCAAAACTTGCAACCAAAGAATTCCTGATTTCGAAGCTCGCGATCGCCGCCACCGGCAAGCAGGAAGGCGGCGACCTTAACGTCAAGTTCGACGTGCCCAAGCTCACTATGACCAAAGACAAGGTGAGCGGCGAGAAGGTCGCGCTCGATGCCACGATGAGCGGGGCCAAAGGCAAAGTCGCCGTGAAGCTCGACATTCCCGGCCTCGACGGCAATGCAAAGGCGTTTACTGCTGCAATGATGACGCTCAACGTCGACATGCAGCATGACGGCGCGACGATCAAGGCCAAAGTGACGAGCCCGCTCGCCGGCAGCATCGAGGCGGAAAAAATCGAACTAGCGAAACTGACGGCGACCGTCAACGTCAACAATCCGAGGCTGCCGAAGAATCCGATCGACGCCACGATTAACGGCTCCGCGGCTATCGATCTCGCCAAACAGCATGCGAGCCTCGCATTCGCCACCAAGTTCGACGACAGCAATATCAACGGCAAGGTCGGGCTCGGCAAATTTACGCCGCCGTTCTATACGTTCGATATCAACATCGATCAGCTCGATGCCGACCGCTATCTGCCGAAAACAGACCCCAAGCAGAAGAGCCCGGAGCAGCCGCTCGACCTGTCGGCGTTGAAGGGCCTCAACGCGAACGGCAGCATCAAAATCGGCTCGTTGAAGATCGCCAACGTCAAGGCGGCGAACGTGCGCGTCGAAATCAAAGCGGCCAACGGGCGCGTCGATGTCAGCCCGATCGCGGCAAATCTGTATCAGGGCTCGCTCGCCGGCGCGCTGTCGGTGCAGGCCGCGGCGACACCGGTGATTGCGATCAAGCAGAATCTGACCGGCATCAACGTCGGGCCGCTTTTGAAGGACGCCGCCAATTTCGATTCGCTCGAAGGCAAAGGCAATCTCTCGCTCGACGTCAGCGGGCAGGGCAACACCGTCTCGGCCATCAAGAAAGCGTTAAACGGCAACGCGGCAATCAGGCTTGCGGATGGCGCGATCAAGGGCATCAATATCGCGGGTTCGATCCGTGACGCCAAGGCCAGGCTCGGCGCGTTGAAAGGCGACAAGACGCAGGCAGCGAGCCAGACCGAAAAGACGGATTTTTCGGAGCTTTCCGCGACCTTCAGTATCAAAAACGGTGTTGCGCGTAACAACGATCTCGCGGGCAAGTCGCCGCTCTTGCGCTTGGGCGGCGAAGGCGACATCGACATCGGCAACGAAAATCTCGATTACCTGGTCAAGGCGACGGTGGTTGCAACGGCGGCCGGCCAGGGCGGCCGGGAACTCATGGACCTGAAAGGAGTGACCGTGCCCGTCAAGCTGACGGGGCCGTTCGCTGCGCCGCAATACAAAATCGATTTCAGCGGCTTGGCGGCGGGCGCGGCGAAAGCGGTGGTCGAGACCAAGCAGGAAGAAATCAAGGCCAAGGTGCAGGATCAGGTGCAGGACCGGCTCAAGGGCCTGTTCGGCCGCTGAGTAGCGGCCGCAGGCGCAAGGGGAGAGGAGTGAGGGGTGAGGCGAAAGGCCGAGACCACCGTGCCTTAAGCTTTGCGGCCAGGGTCGTGCGTTGGCAGAAGAAGCACGGCCGCCATGATCTGCCATGGCAGCAGACGCGCGACGCGTATCGCATCTGGCTCTCCGAAATCATGTTGCAGCAGACGCAGGTGACGACGGTGATACCGTATTACCGGCGTTTTTTGGCGCGCTTTCCCGACGTCAAGGCGCTCGCCGCGGCAACGCAGGACGACGTGCTCAAACTGTGGAGCGGGCTCGGCTATTACTCGCGCGCGCGCAATCTGCATCGCGCTGCGCAAGCTGTGGTTGCAGGGCACGGCGGGCACGTGCCGCGCGAGTTCGACGCGCTGCTTGCATTGCCGGGCATCGGCCGTTCGACGGCGGCGGCAATCTCGGTGTTCGCGTTCGGCGCTCGCCACCCGATACTCGACGGCAACGTGAAGCGCCTGTTCGCGCGCCGCTTCGGTGTCAATGGTTATCCCGGCGACGCAAAGGTGACGGCCGCGCTGTGGCGCGAAACCAAGCGCCAACTGCCGTCGCGCAACCTCGAGTCGTATACGCAGGGCTTGATGGACCTTGGTGCTACGGTATGCACGCGTAGCAGGCCGCGCTGCGACGCGTGCCCTCTCGCGCCGGACTGCATCGCACTCGCGCGCGATTCGATCAAGAAATTTCCGGCGCCGCGCGCGCGCAAAGCACTGCCGCAACGGCGCACGCAGATGCTGGTGCTGCTACACGCGAGGCAGGTGCTGCTGGAGAAGCGCGCGCCGACCGGCATCTGGGGCGGCCTGTGGAGCCTGCCTGAAGTTGTGTCAGGCGCCGATATCCCTGCGCTGTGCGCGCAGCTTTATGGCGCGGCGGTGGCGAAACAAGTCGCGATGCCGACCGTCGCGCACGGTTTTACGCATTTCAAACTCGACATCATGCCCCAAAAGCTTATCGTTACCCGCGTTGCGCCGCGCGCGGCAGCGCCGGGCGTGATGTGGCTCGCGCTTAACGACGCGCTCGGCGCGGCAATCCCGGCGCCGGTCAGGCGCATTCTCGCATCCATCGCGGGGGAAAAATAAACGGCGGAAAATCAACACCGGATGCGAACACGCGCAGTTCTGCGTGCCGCTATTTCATCACCTCGACGCGGCCGCCGCCGTCGCGTATCGTCTCGGCGCGCGCCTGGATGTAGCGCTGGAAGCTTGGTTCCCGTTGATAGGCGCCGCTCGCGACGTAGTCGAGCGCGGATTGCAGGTGGAACATACGCACGTACGCTTCGACGCGAAACACTTCGCGGCCCCCGGCGTCGAAAAAGACCACGCTCGGCGTGTAAGAGACATTGAGATCGCGCGCCCACCGCGCCGCCGTGGTCTTGGCGCCGGCGGGAGCGACAACTTCATCGTTGCTCTTCAAATCCAGCCGGTAAACGTCGAAGCGTGACAGCAACTCGCGGGTCTCTGCGGTCTTGAGCGAGGTCGCATGCATCTCGTCGCAATCCGCGCAGTTCGCTTGCTCGAAGAATACGGCGAGCGGGCGCACCGCCGGTTTGCGGCGGTCGAACAGGTAAGGCGGCTTGCGGAAAAAAGGCTCGTCGCGCGGCTCCGCGGCTGGCACGTCGGGCAGGTATTGTTTTTGAAACTCGGCGAAGCTCACGCTGCGCTCGCGGTGCTGCGCCACGTAGTCGAGAGCGGCCGTGAAGCGCGGCGGCGCGTAATAGCCGTTGACCCTGAGCGCGATGCCGCCTTTTTCGTCGAGAAACAGCAGTGTCGGCGTGAACTGCACTTTCAAGAGCGCGGCAAAGTCCTTTTCGCTGCGCGGTTTGCCGTCCAGCCAGGTCACTTCGCGGCTGCCGAAGATGTTGATTTCGACGGCGTCGAAATTCCGGCGCGTTTTGGCGACAATATCGGGCTGCTTGAAGTTCACTTCCATCAGGCGTGTGCAGTACGGGCAGCCGTTCTGCCCGAAGTAAATCATCACGCGCTTCTTCGCCGCGGCCGCCTCCCTGATATCGTCGCGCAGGTCGAGAAACGAGTTCTTGAACCACGCGGGGGCCTGGATTTCGGGCGTTGCGTCAGCCGCGCGTGCGAGCGGTCCGGCCGTGCATAGGAGACCAATGCACGACGCGATCAGTACGGCGTAAACGGGGAATTTATTTGACATATAAGTTCCAAGTATAAGGCCGCCAGATTGCGGTTGCCACGGATATCAGGAATCATACGGTATGGACATGGCATGGTCCGAAATCAGAAGTTGGCGCAGGCAAAAACGCGCGGAGTTAATCGCGCAGCGGGTCGCGCTGGACAGCGCCCGGCGCCGTGAGCTCAACGTCGCGATCAGCGCGCATCTCGAGACCGGTTTCGCGTTGCTCGCCGGCATGACGGTCGGTTTTTGCTGGCCGTTCAAAGCCGAATTCGACGCGCGGTTTGCGATCCGGAATTTTCGCGGTCGCGGCGCTGCCGCCGCGTTGCCGGTCGTGATTGCCAAGGCAACGCCGCTGCAGTTTCGCGCGTGGTGGCCGGGCGCGCCGATGACATCCGGCGTATATGACATTCCGGTTCCGGACGGCACCGCGCTGGTAGTGCCGGATGCGGCGATTGTGCCGATGAACGGTTTTGACGCGCAGGGCTATCGCCTGGGTTACGGCGGCGGTTATTTCGACCGTACCCTGGCGGCGACGGCGCCGCGGCCGCTGGCGGTCGGGGTCGGTTTCGAATTTGCGCGCCTCGTCACGATCCATCCGCAGCCGCACGATATCGCGATGGATTTCGTCGTCACGGAGGCGGGAATTTACGCGGTCACCGATGCGGGCCTGAAAATAGTCAGCGCAGAGGAATGTCGTGAACGGGCGCGCCAGTTGTGCGCGCAGCGCGGTTTGCCGCGCCGGCGGCCGCAGGCCGCTGACAGCTACAGTTCACCGCCGTGCTATGCGGGCGAATTTCCCGGCTACTTCGGCGACACCGGGGAGACGAAAAACTAAGACTTCAGGCCCTGCTCGGACAATATTTGGCTTAACTGCGACAGGCGCGCCTGCGGGTCTGTCATGCGCAGGAGCTGCTGTCTGGTGTCGAGGCTGATCGGCAACACTTCGCTCAGGCGATAGCCGATCCACGCGGCATCGTCAAAGCGGTGCGGCACGGGGAAATGCGCGGCGCCTATTTTTTCGATGATGGCCTTCAGCACCTCGCTGCACCGAGTTTCGTGCGGCGCAACCTCGCTGTCGCTGGGCAGGCACTCGATGACCGCGGAAATCAATCCGTTCCTGCCCACTTCGGTTTGCGCGATGCGAAAGCGCAGCGTGCCCTCGACCTGCAGATGAAATACGCCGAATTGCGGCATGTCCCATTGCATGATGCGCGCGAGGCAGCCGACGTCCTGCGGCACCGCGGGCGTGCCCGTTTCGCGTCCCTCCTTGATCAGGCATACGCCGAATGGACGCTCTTCGCTGATGCAAACCTTGGTCATCTCGATATACCGCTGCTCGAATATCTTGAGCGGCAGCACGCCGCCCGGAAACAATACGGTGTTAAGCGGAAAGATGTACGCCTTTTCCGGGGCGGTTGCAACAAGAGTCGCGCCGTCGGTCATGATGACAGCTCGCGGTGCCGCACCAGTACGCGCCGACCCTGCCGGAAATGACGGGCGAGCGTTTCGATGAAATACACCGAGCGGTGCTCGCCGCCGGTGCAGCCGATTGCCACCGTGACGTAGCTGCGGTTGTCGGCGACGAAGCACGGCAGCCAGTTTTCGAGAAAGCCGCGGATGTCCGTATACATGCGCTGCACGCTGGCGTCGGTCTCCAGAAAATCGACGACCGCCCGGTCTTTGCCCGTGAGCGCCCGCAGGTTCGGTTCATAAAACGGATTGGGCAGACAGCGTACGTCGAACACCAAATCGGCATCGAGCGGAATGCCGTGCTTGTAGCCGAACGACTGGAACAGCAGGGTCATGCCGGCATGATCGAATTCGACAAACTCCTTGATCCACGCGCGCAAAGCGTTTGGATTCAGATCGCTGGTGTCGATGTGGTGCGACAGGTCGCCGATGTCGGCGAGCAATTCGCGCTCGCGGACGATGCACTCGGCGACCGTGAGCTCGCCGCTGCTCAGCGGATGACGCCGGCGCGTTTCGGAAAAACGCTTGAGGAGCGTCTCGGTCTTGGCGTCGAGGAACAACACGCGCACATCGACGCCGCGGGTTTCAAGATCGTTCAATTGCCGCGGCAACTGGCTCAACGTGTCGCCGCTGCGCGCGTCTATGCTCACGGCAACCCGTGCATAGCCGGCGGCCTGCAGAAAATCGACCAGCGCCGGCAGCAGTTTGGCAGGCAGGTTGTCGGTCGTGTAATAGGCGCCGTCTTCGAGCACTTTCAGCGCGACACTTTTGCCCGATCCCGAGAGGCCGGTAATGATGACGA
>JANNPG010000222.1:0-2286 GCA_031399805.1 Betaproteobacteria bacterium
GGGGGTTTTTGGTTATCATATTCTTTTTCATACAACCCCTCTTTAAATTTGGGGGGCCCCCCCCGCCCCCCCCCCCCCCGGCCAAACGGGCCGCCGCCCCCCCCCCGCCACGCCCCGGAGGAAGTCCTCTTGGAGGACGATTGCATTGCATGGAGATCATGGTTTTCTCAATTCGAAATGCGATCTAAGTCTGTGTCGCCGGCCTGCGCCAGGCCTGGGTCTTAACTTCCAGAAAACGGTTGAGCAGGTAGTATATGAAACATGCGGCGGACGAGGTGATGACTATCAGGGTCGCCATCGCGGTCGCAGGGCCGATTTCGCCGGCTTCGTCGAGATTGAGTATTGCAATCGCCGCGAGCATGGTGTCGGGCGAGTAGAGGAACACCACCGCCGAAATCGTCGTCATCGCATTGACGAAAAAGTAACGGCTGATCTCGAGTATCGCCGGCAGGCACACCGGCACGGTCACGACAAAAAAAGTTTTGAAGAATGGCACTTTCAGCGAGGCTGACACGGCTTCGAACTCGTTGTCGATCTGTTTCAACGCCGTGAGCGCGGTCAGGTGGCTGGACGAATAATAGTGGACGATGGTTGATATCACGAGGATCGCCATCGTGTGGTAAATGCCGTTCAACGGATTGGCGGGGTGGTTGAAGAAGAAAATGAAGCCGAGGCCCAGCACGAGGCCGGGCACGCCCATCGGCAGCACCGCGAACATGCGCAAGAGCGGCCGCAGCCAGTCGAGGCCGCGGGTTTTTTCGAGCAGGTAGGCGCACACGAATACGAATGCAGTGCCGCCGATGGCGCACCACAGCGCCATCTTGATGCTGTTCACGTAGGCACCGAACATGCCGGCCTCGACCAGCCCCATCCGGTAGTGATGCAGGCTGAAACTCAAGTCGTAAGGCCACAACTTGACGAACGACGCCCACACCGCCATGCCGAGTACCGCGAGCATGAGCGCGGCCGTGAGCCAGCAGAAAGCCGCCATTGCGAAATCGAAGGCGGGCGCGGGTTTGGGCGAGTAGGGCACCGAGCGCGCGGTGAGTTGCGCCATCTGCCGGCGCTGCACCAGCATGTCGACGATATAGGTGATGAACACCGGCACCAGCAGCATGATGCTGACCACCGCGCCCTTGGCGAAATCCTGCTGGCCGATGACGAGCTTGAAGATGTCGGTCGCGAGCACGTTGAAATTGCCGCCGATCACCTTGGGCACCCCGAAGTCGCTGATCGCGTAGGTGAACACCACCATCGCGGCGCTGATCAGGCCGTATTTTGCCGCCGGCAGCGTGATGGTGAAAAACTTGCGCAGCGTGCGCGTGCCCATCGATTCGGCGGCTTCGTAGAGCCGCGCGTCGGTCAGCGACAGGGCGGTGATGAGGATCATGAGCGCGTGCGGGAAGGTCGCGTAGACGAGCGACAGCACGATGCCGAAGGCGCCGTAAATCTGGCTTTCACCCATCCACGACTTGAGCGCGCCCTGGTTGCCGAACCAGTAAATGAACGAAATCGCCGACAGCAGCGACGGCGCCAGCAGCGGGATCAGCGCGATGTTGCGCAGCAATGATTTGAGCTGCATGCAGCTGCGCGTCAGCGCGTAAGCGAACGCGAATGCGGCGGGGACTGTGATCAGCATGACCAGACCCGAGACCCATACGCTGTTCCAGATCGACTGCGACAGCGCGGGCGTTTGAAAGTACACGATGAAATGGGCGAGGCCGACGAAGTTGCCGTCCGTGTCCTCAACGCTTTTGGCCGTGATCATGAAAATCGGCGCAAACAGCGTAATGCCAAGCGCAGCGCCCATCGCGAGCAGCACCATGTGCCCGATGCGTTCGGTCCAATGCACGCGCTGGGTGATCGCGCGCGGCGGGACAACGGACGGCGTGAGGACCGCGCTCATTATGTTAGGCACTCTTAGCGAAAATTCGAATGCTCGCGCCGGGCAGGCTCACGCGTACCGGCAGGCCGCATTCGATCCGGAATTCAGCCATCGCGCGCGGAGAAAAATCGGCCGTGACGAGTTGCGATTCAAGGCCGTCGATGCGTATGCCAAGCCGGCACACGGCGCCGAGAAATTCGATGTTTTCGATGCGTCCGGCGAACGATCCGGGCAGGTTGTCGCCGGCGCTGCTCACCACCACATCCTCGGGGCGCAGAAAAACCGCGACCGGCGTGCCGCTTTTGAACCTGACCGACGCACCGTTCGCCTGCAGCCGCAGTTTGCCGATTTCAAGTTCGGCGCCGTCGCGCACGATCGCCGGCAGCACGTTGGTCTTGCCG
>JANNPG010000229.1:0-4054 GCA_031399805.1 Betaproteobacteria bacterium
GCGTAGCGCAGGCGACTCGCCTGCATTTAATGCCGGTGCAGGCGGGGTCGCCTGCGCTACCCTCGTTTTGAAATGCGGTCTGAGTCGTCTGAACCGCAAACAGCCGCGCCCGCCGCGCGACGCGTCTGCGATCTACTCGACTTTCAGTTTGGCGAGCGCTTTTCGCCGCCGGTCGCCAGCGCGCGCAAGCGGCCCGAACGCACGTGCGCCATCACTGACGGCCCGGGTGCGATCGTGAATTGCGACTCGTTGCCGATCACCGCGATCAGCGAGGCGCCGCCTTTATACGGCACCTGATGCACGTCGATGCCGGTCGCATGCACGAACAGCACGCCGGCAAGATGACTCTGGAAGCCCGCGCCCGCGTTCGACATATTGAGCTTGCCGGGGTTCGCTTTGGCGTGCGCGATCAATTCCTTCACGCTGTTGACCGGCAGGGTCGGGTTGACCACGAGGATGTTCTGGGTGACCGCGAACAGCGACAGCGGCGCGAAATCCTTCACTGGGTCGTAGTTGAGCTTCTTGTAAATCTGCGGCGTGATCACCTGCATGCCGGTCGAGCTGATCAACAACGTGTAGCCGTCGGGCGGCGAATGCGCGGCGATCTCCGCGCCGATACGCCGTCGAAGGGCGGAGCAGGGGAGCCCCTTCAGGGGATGCGACCCCGGAGACGCGCGCCGCGGACGCACGGAATTCGACGGCGCGTCTTCCGACTCGCGGACGTTCACATCCCGCAAGCGGGAACCCTGTTCACTGCTCGCGTCCGGCCGCCCGCGCCGCCGCGGTTGTCCGACACCACCTGCTGGCCGAGCTCTTCGCCGAGGCGCACGCCCAGCACGCGCGCGAGCGTATCGACCGAGGTGCCGGTGGTGTTGGCGATGATGAGGCGGATGGGCTTGGTGGGGAAAGGTTGCGCGATGGCGGACGATGAAGGGTACGAGACGTATGCCGCAAAAGCCGCCGAAAGGATGAAGGCGGAAGGATGAAGGATGAAAGTTTCAACCCCAACCCTCAAGCTCGCGCAGGCCTCAATTGCTTTTGTTCTTTCCTTCATCCTTCATCCTTCATCCTTGCATTCCTATCACCACCGACAACATGCTGATCGACGCGTTCTGGATGCCATCGACCGCCACCGCGACCGGCTCGCGCTCGTCCTGCAGCCCGAGCACATAGAGAAGCGGCAGGTAATGCTCGGGGGTCGGGATCGACATGCGCGCATCATCGCCCATTTTTTCGTATTCCAGAAGCGGTTGATGATCGCGTTTGAGCACGTGATCGCGCACCGCGTCGTTGAACCGCGTCGCCCAATCGTAGGCCGGCGCGTCATCGCGCCAGTTAAGCATGCCCAGGTTGTGCACGACGTTGCCGCTGGCGACGACGAGCACGCCTTCGTCGCGCAGGGGTGCCAACTTTTTCCCGAGTTCGTAATGAAACGACGCCGTACGCGTCGCGTCCATGCTCAACTGCACGACCGGGATATCGGCTTCGGGAAACACGTGCGCGAGCACCGACCACGTGCCGTGATCGAGGCCCCAGCCCTCGTCGGCGCGCACGGTGAGCGGCGCCAGGAGTTCGCGCACGCGCTGTGCCAGCGCGGGGCTGCCCGCCGCCGGATACTGGAAATCAAAGAGCGCCTGCGGAAAACCGCCGAAATCGTGGATGGTCCGCGGCGTCTGCATCATGGTCACCGCCGTGCCGCGTATGTACCAGTGCGCCGACACCGCGAGTATCGCCGTCGGGCGCGGCACATCGCGACCGAGCCTGCTCCACGCTTCGGTATATGGGTTGTGCGCGAGCGTATTCATCGGGCTGCCGTGTCCGATGAACACCGCCGGCATGCGCGCTTGACTCAAGACGGTCCTTTCCTTCTTGACACTAACCTAACTCCTGCCCCCACCCCAGCCCCCCGCGCATTGCATGCGCAAGGGAGGGAGCCAAAGTGTGGCGCTTTTTCCCACGGTCCCTTCCCCTGCGACAGCGGGGGAAGGACAGGATGGGGGCAAAATTCGCGCACAGAGTGCGCTCGTAACGCTAAATGAAGTTCGATTGCGTCCTTACCTGTTCGGCGTTACTTCAGCACGATCGGATTGATCGGCGAGCCGACTGCGCCGGTAATCGGCAGCACCGGCGCGCAGTACAGGAACTCGTAAACGCCGTCCTTCGCGCAGTCGGCGGCGAGATCCTTGAGATAAAAAATTTCGCCCATCCAGATGCCGATCATCGGGATCACGATCCAGTGCCACGGCTGGAACGCTTCGGTGCTTTCGTTCGGGCGCACTTCGCAGCCCCAGGTGTCGAGGCAGATCGCCGCGATCTCTTTGCGGTGTATCCACTCGGCGGTCTCGAAACGCAGGCCCGGCGCATCGCCCGCCGCGTAAGCGCCCCAATCGCCGCGCGCGAGGCAATGCTCCATCTGCCCGGTGCGCACGATGACGAAATCGCCGGGCTTGATCGTCACGCCCTGCGCCTTCGCGCAGGCATCGAGCTCGTCGTTGCCGATGCCGTAGCCGTCCTCGAGGTAATCACCGCCCTTGAAGCGCGGGATGTCGAGCAATACGCCGCGGCCGATCATTCCCGCGCGCGCCTTGTGGATGCCGTTTTTCTTGGCGCCGGTCGAATCGACGAGCCGCGCGTCGTAGCCGTTCCACATGGTCTCGCCGTAAAAGATGTGGCCGAGCCCGTCCCACTGCGTGCCGCATTGCAGCGGCATGGTGACCATGTCGTCGGCGTAGCGCAGCCCGGCCTTGTCGTGGCGCCCCGCCACCGCATCGGTGCCGGTCGCCAGCATCGTGTGTATGGGGTTGAAGCGCCCGCCCCAGCCGGTGCGCTGCGGGCCGTTCTGGTCGAAATTAAGCCCGAGCGAAAACGGTTTCCCCTTCTTCACCAGTGCCGCTGCTTTCAAGCGATCGGCCGGCTTCACGTAATTCAGCGTGCCGAGTTCGTCGTCGCTCCCCCACTTGCCCCAGTTCTTGACGCGCTCCGCCATCTTCTTGATCGCGGCCATCGTCACGTCCTGCCTGACGATGTTCTTCGGCACCATCTTCATGGACGTCTTCGCCTTGGCTTTTGACATTGCTATACTCCTCCGGGCTGGTGCAGGTCAGGAATTGCCGGCGATCAGGAATCGATGCCGGTCCCATTTTTGAATTCATTATTCTAAAACTTGAACCCATCGTTGTCGTGTAATTTTATCGCCGGCGCCGCGGCGAGGGCCCTCATCGCGGGCGCGCCGATTTCGCTTCGCTTAGTAAATTACTGCCTACTCCGATTCTCGCGCCCGCCCCACGCCTGTGAGCGGGCTATGCCCCTGTTTATCCTACCTGGGTTGGTCCGGGTCCCGCAGCACGCGCCCGTCCGGATTCTTCACCTGCGCGCGCAGAAAGCCGTAGCCGGCCAGCTCGCCGAGGTCGAAGCGGAACCGTTTGGCCGTCGATACCTTGCGGGCCAGTTGCATCAGTTCGGCGCGGCCGAGCGGCTGCGGACGCGGCAGCGCGAGCAGGATTTTGTTATCGGCGCCGCGCACGTCGAGGATGAACAGCTCGTCGAACACTTCCTGGTAGGTGCGGACCATGGAGTCGAAAAGCGGGTTGGAGTTGCGGCCCCAGAGGTTGCCGACCACGACGCCGTCCGGCTTGACGGCCCTTCGCACGGCCCGCAGGAATTCCTGCGTGGTCAGGTGCGCGGGCAGTTGGTCGCTGCCGAAAGCGTCCAGGAAAATCACGTCATAAGGCTGCCGCGACTGCTCGATGAACCGCCGCCCGTCGTCCACATGGGCGCGCATGCGGTCGTCCTCGCGGAAACCGAAAAACTGCTTCGCCACGTACACGACGTCGGGATCGATGTCCACCGCGTCGATCACGGCATCCGGGTAGTGCTTGCGGAGAAACATGGGCAGCGTGCCGCCGCCGAGCCCGACGACCAGGATGCGGCGCGGCTCCGCGCACAATGCCAGTCCGACGAACACGACCTGCGCGTAGGGCAGCCCCAGATATTCCGGATCGCCCGGTTTCACGAGGCTTTGCCGCGCCCCGCCCTTCCCGAACCGCAAAACGCG
>JANNPG010000250.1:0-8931 GCA_031399805.1 Betaproteobacteria bacterium
ACCAGTCCACTGGCGACCGGGTCGCCGGAAGTTGCCATGACGATGGGTATCGTAGTGGTGGCTTTTTGCAGCGCAAGCGGGGCGTCATTTCCACCTGCAACGATGACATCCATCTTCATCTGCACCAATTCTGCCGCCAGCGCGGGAAGCCGGTCGAGCTTGCTGTCGGCAAAGCGCCACTCGATAACGAGGTTCTTGCCCTCGACGTAGCCGAGTTCGCGCATGCCCCGCGGGAACGCACCAATAAAATGGGATTCAATGGAAGCCGGGCGACCAAAAAGTAACAGAAAACCGACGCGCCAGACTTTGTTTTGTTGTTGTTCGAACGAGCCGAACGGCGCTGCGAGCGCGCTCGCGCCAAGCGCGACGATCAGTTTGCGGCGTGATTTCAATTTGCTTCTCCTCATTTCGCAACCCTATTGTGCTCGCATGGAAAGGTAATTGCCGCCAACCAATCGACGGCGCAATTTACTGCGCGTCCTGAAGTCGGCGCAGTCGCGCTGTGGTCTCGGCGCCCCCGCGCACTTCGACGAGCGGCGCCAGTTCCGTGAAGACGAGTGACCAGTCCAACCGCCTGGACTGGCGAATCGCGACCGATTCGATGTCGGCCCAGTCGCGTTCGCGTCCGGCATGCGCGGGGAAAATCCGGCAAGCAGGCGTTCCACCACCGGCGCTTCCGCGCCGTACGGACAGAGCAGCGTGAGGTCGACGTCACGAGTCAGCCGGGGTTCGCCCCAGCGTTGCAGCGCGATTCCACCGATAAAGCAGAACCGGTCGCCCGCTTGCCTGAGGAAATTCTGGATTTCCGCTGCTGTTGCCAGCAGCGCGTTCATGCGCGCCGGCGCAGGGTCGCGAACAGGCGCTGCTGTTCGACCAGCCCGGAGGTCGTCCGCGGCGGCAGGTCGGCCGGCATTGCGCCCGAGAAAATATCCGCGATGGCGCGCCGGACATCGTCATCGGTCATCGCCTGGAGTTCGCGCCGGCGCAGAGCATCGAGCGCGCGGCCAGCCGATTCCCAGGTTTCAGCCCATCGTTTAATGCCGGGGTCGCCCATGCGCGTATTTTACTCCCGATGTTCGCCCGCGAGCCGTGAGTCCGGCAAGGCTTGCAGGCTCGAGGTCACAGCCTTGGAATTTTCGCCTTGTCGATGAGCGCATTCCACTTGGCAATCTCGTCGATGAGGAACTTGCGCATGCCGTCCGGGGTACTCGTGTTCTGCTCCACGCCGAGTTCCTGAAAGCGCGTTTTGATCTGCGGCGAATTCACCGCGGCGTGGATTTCGCGGTTCAGCCGCTCGACGATCGCTTTCGGCGTTTTGGCCGCGACCGCGATGCCGTTCCACGATGCGACTTCGTAGCCGGGCACGCCGCTCTCGGCGAGAGTCGGCACGTCGGGCAGCAGCGCAAAGCGCGATTTCGAAGTGACCGCGATCGCGCGCAGACCCCCGGCCTTGATCTGGCCGATCACCGGCGGCAGGAACTCGATCGCCGCCTGCACGTTGTTGCCCCGGAGCGCGGTCAGCACGCCCGCGGTATTGTTGAACGGCACCGTCGTCGTGTCGATGCCGGTCATCGATTTGAGCAGTTCGGCCGACAGAAACTGCGTGGTGCCGATGTTGATGGTGCCGACATTGAATTTGCCCGCACTCGCTTTCGCCTGCGCGATCAGGTCCTTCACGTTTTTGACCGGCGACTCGGGGCTCACCAGCACGCCAAGACTGAACGCGCCGATGGTCGAAACCATCGCGAAGTCCTTCACCGTGTCGTACGGCAGCTTCTTGAACATCGCCGCGCTCACCGCGTTGGTGTTGTTCATCAGGTAGAGCGTGTAGCCGTCGGGCTCCGATTTCGCGACGGTCTCGGTGGCGACGATGCCGCCCGCGCTCGGCCGGTTGTCGATGATGATCTGCTGATTCATCGCTTCGCTCATTTTCTGCATGACCGCGCGCGACGTGATGTCGCCGACGCCGCCGGGGCCAAACGGTACTAACAATCGTATGGGCTTTACCGGGTACGACTGCGCGTGTGCCGTCGTCAGGCAGACCGCGAGCACAGCCGCAATATATGTAATGAATTGCATGTCAATCTCCAAAAGCAGAAAAGCCAAAAAATCTTTAACCGCAAAGGACGCGAAGGACGCGAAGGGAAGCTTTAGAAATCATTAAAATCATATCGCGCGATATTTTTCACAGGCGCTTTTGAGATTGATCGCCTATCCTTTTTTCATTCCCTTTGGTTTTCCTTTGCGTCCTTCGCGTACCCCTCAAGGGGGTATTGAAAAGAATCCTTTGCGGTTCATGCTTTAGCGGATTCAGTTAACCGTGATGCCCGCCGCTTTGACCAGCGCGGCGTTGGTGCCGATCTCCTTCTTGATGTAGGCGTCGAACTCCTGCGGCGTCATCAGCATCGGCTCGGCGCCGATTTTCGCCATGCGCTCTTTCAGGTCCGGGGATTGCAGCGCCTTCAACGTGTTCTGGTAAAGCTTCGTCACGATGTCGCGCGGGGTTTTCGCGGGCACCATCATGCCGACCCAGAAGTTGTAATCGGAATTCGGGATGCCGGCTTCGAGCGTGGTCTGCACATCGGGCAGCGCCGAGGAGCGTTTGGTGCTGCCGGCGGCGAGCGCCAACAGGCGGCCTTCCTTGATGAACTGCAGCACGCCAATCACCGGGCAGAAGTAAATATCGACGCGGCCGGTCAGGATTTCGGTGAGCGCTTCGGGCGTGCCCTTGAACGGGACGTGCACCCCTTCGAATCCCGCGCCGAGACGGAAACGCTCCGCGTTCAACTGGGTCGCGCTGCCCGCGCCGGCCGACGCGTAGGTGAGCGTGCCTGGCTTCGCTTTCGCCGCCGCCACCAGATCCTTCACCGAGCGGATGCCCTTCGACGGCGCGATCACGAGCACATTCGGCAGGTTGGCGAGCGGCATGATGCCCACAAAGTCGCGCAGCGTGTTGTACGGCGTCGCGGGGTAGGTCGACGGCGTGACGGTGAACGACGACGAGTGCACGAGTATCGAATAGCCGTCGGGTTCCGCCTTCGCGACCACGCCGACGCCGATGGTGCCGCCGGCGCCCGGCCGGTTTTCGACCACGAAATTGTGGCCGAGCTGGGACGACAGCCTTTCGACGACGATGCGCCCGATGGTGTCGGTCGCGCTCCCGGCGGTGAACGGCACCACCACGCGCAGCGATTTGGTCGGCCAGGTCTGGGCCGTGCCTTGGGCGAAGACGCTGCCGTGCATGGCGACGAGTATCGCGGTAGCAATGCCGATGTAATGGGTGATGGGTAATGGGTGATGGGTGATGTGTGAAGGGACAAGAGCGAATTTACCCATTACCCATTGCCCATTGCTCATTGCCGGTTCGCTTATTTTCGGCACTTCGAAATATCCCATGATCAGCTCCGTGTCCAGGGGTCGGTGCGCATGCGGAACACTTTCTGCGCGGTGTCCGACAATATCATTTTCTTTTGCGCTTCGGTCAATTTCGCGCCGTTGAAAACCTTGAGCGGCTCGGGGTCGCCGATCGGGAACGGCGCATCGGAGCCGAGCATCACGCGTTCGACGCCAGCTTTCTGCACCAGGTAATCGAGCGAGTCGGTGTCGAATACGCATGAATCGAAATACAGGGTGGCGAAGCCTTTGCGCGGATCGGCGACTTTGCCGGCTTGCGCCGTGTGGCTGCGGGCGAGGCGGCCGAGACCGAACGGCAGCGCAGCACCCCCGTGGCACAGCACGAATTTCATGCCGGTGTGCTTCAAGAGGTGACCGGAGAACAGCAGGCGCGACACCGCAATCGTCGAATCGACGAGCCGGCCGATCGCGTTGACGAGATCGTAGTCCGCGAGTCGTGGCTCGCCGCACACGAACATCGGATGCATGACCACCGCGGCGCCGAGCCTGGCCGCCGTTTCCCAGAACGGATCGAGCGACGGGTCGTCGAGATTGCCGCCCTGCTCGCCGTGCGGCAGCGTGCCGACCATGACGCCGGCGAACCCGCGTTCGATCGCTTCGCCGAGCACTTCGGCGGCGAGCTTGCCGTCCTGCAGCGGCACGGTGGCGAGCGGGTAAAAGCGGCGCCCGTCGCGGAACTGCTCCCACATGCAATCGTTGAGAAAACGGCTCCACGCCGCGCCCTGCGCCGCCGGCAACTCGTAGCCAAAGCTGTCGAGCCAGCCGCCGATCACCTGGTGGTCGATGCCGTTCTTGTCCATCCACGCCTGCCGTCCGGCGAGATCGGAGAGCCCGGGCATGACCGGCCGCGTGGGCGCTGTGCCCGGAAACTGCAGCGTGACGCCTTTGTCGCTCTTCACGAGCTTGACGTCGGGGAAGCGCGCCTGATTGGCGTCGAAACGTTCGGCTACGAGCTTGGGCGTGAAATGCGCGTGGATGTCGATGACGATGGATTTCATGGGCTTGTGTCAGTGATTAAGTGATTTGGTGACCATGTGATTAAGCGATTCAGAGATTTGGTGATTCAGTTGCTCGATCACTCAATGACCTGATCGCCCAATCACCCGCGGCAACGCGTCGGCGTGGCGCAGCCCGACGGGCAGCGATTTCGCGTTAGTGAATTCCCAATTGAACTTTGATGGCGCGCTCGATGCCAAGCATTTCCGCCGGCGATACCTTGCCGATCCGTTTTTTGAGCCGCTGCTTGTCCGCCGTCATGATCTGGTCGGCCATCGCTTTGCCCTTGGCGCCCTTGATTTCGACCTGGGATTCGAACACGTAGAGCCTGGTTGTATTGCTCGTCATGGGCACCACCTGCACACGATCCATGGCCCCATTTGATGCATCGTTGCTGACGATGACCGCGGGACGGGTCTTCCTGATTTCGGAACCCGTGGCAGGTTCGAAATCGACCCACCAGACCTCACCGCGTTTCATCGATGCCCCCGATGAGGCCCTCCGTCCAGGCGCGTGCCTCGCGTTCGCGCGCCACATCCCGTGCCGCCTCCCGATACTGCGCCCCGAGATCCTTTTGCGCCACATGCGGCCGCGCGAGATTCTCGATGAACTTGCTGATGCTGCCGCGTCCGACCACCCGGTGCAGGCCTTCGTATACCGAGTCGTCGATCAAAATGGTCAGCTTCTTGCTCATGGCGGGCTCCCGAATTTACACGTATGATTATACGTATTCAGGTCGCTGGTGATCAAGTGATTCGGTGATTAAGCGATTTGGTGATTATGTGATTCGGTGATTTAGTGATTAAGTTGCTCAATCGCTCAATCACGCGACGAGGCTGCGCCTCGAATAGCTTTCCACAGCGCATCATGCGTCATCGGCAAAGTGTCGACGCGCGCGTTAAGCGGCGCCAGCGCGTCGTTGACCGCGTTGGCGATTGCCGCGGGCGCGCCGAGATAACCGGCTTCGCCCGAACCTTTTTGCCCGAACGTCGTCAGCGGCGACGGCGTGCAATGATCGACGATGGTGATAGTCGGCACTTCCATCGCGCTCGGTAACAGATAATCCATGAAGGTGCCGCTTTCGAGCTGGCCGTCGTCGGTATAGCTGAATTCCTCGTAGAGCGCAGCACCTATGCCGTGCGCGATGCCGCCGTAGGTCATGCCGTGCACGATGTCGGGCGAGATCATGACGCCGCAATCGTGGCCGCACACGTACTTGCGCAGCGCGGGTGCCGCGGTGTCGGGATCGATTTCGACATACACGATGTGCGCCTCGAACGAATAGCACGGATAAATCTGGATCGTGTTGTCGGCAGCCGGCAGCTTGCCGCCGGTCGGCACCTCCCACACGAATTTCGCCTGCAGCCCGGGTTCGATCCCCGGCGGCATCTGGTGGATCTTGCGATGCGCGATCGCGATCAATTCATCCCACGTCATGCGCTTGTCCGGACGCCCGCGCACCGCGGCATTGCCTTCGCAATATTCAATCGCCTCGACGGTGCAGTTGAGGTTGTGCGCGGCAATTTCGACCAGCGTTTCACGGATTTTGCGCGCGGCGCCCGCCGCAGCACCGCCCAGCATGATCGCCATGCGGCTGCCGACCGGGCTGTTCGACGGCAGCGCCTGCAGCGAATCGGCATGGATGACGCGGATGTCGGCCGGCTCGCGCTCGAGTACTTCGCCGATGACAGTCGAGACGAGCGTTTCACGGCCCTGGCCCGCCGACGACGTGCCCATGACGCCGGTAATTGCACCCGACAGATCGACGCGCACCACGCATGAATCCATCCAGGTGGTGGTATCGTTCTTCGGATTCAACAGAGGCTCGAAGCTGGAGTTGCCGCCGTTGGGCTCGAGGCACGTCGAGATGCCGATGCCGGCGAGCCGGCCCGCGCGGCGCGCGCTGTCGCGCTCCGCCACCAACGCGGGGTAGTCGATTGCCGCGAGCGCTTTGTCGAGCACCGCGTGGTAATCGCCCGAATCGTAAGTCGAACCGCTCGGTATCCGGTACGGGAATTGATCCTTGCGAATCAGGTTTTTGCGGCGCAGCTCGATCGGGTCCATACCGAGGTGGCGCGCGACGCAATCGATTGTGCGCTCGAGCGCGAAATTCGTCGGCGCCTGGCCAAAACCGCGCACCGCTTCCTCTGGCGTCTTGTTGGTCAACACCGCGGTCGGCTCGTACTCGATGGCCGCGATGCGGTACGGTCCGCAGATCGCGGTGACCGGTTTGCCAAGCTGGAACGGCGAGCGGCCCGCGTAGGCGCCGACGTCGTCCAACGCGCGGATTTTCAGCGCGCGCAGCGTGCCGTCGCCGTCGAACGCAACCTGCATGTCGAAAATGCGGTCGGGGCCGTGCATGTCGCCGCCGCGCATGTTCTCGAGCCGGTCTTCGATCAGGCGCACCGGCATGCCGAGACGCTTGGCGAGGTAGCCGACGAGCACGGTGTGCTTGATGCCGCGCTTCACGCCGTAACTGCCGCCGACATCGACGTCGAAATGCACGCGCACCGCGTTGCCGGGCAGGCGCAGCGCGCGCGCCGCCTGATCGGGGAACTTGGGCATCTGGATGGAGGCCCAGATATCGAGCATCTGCTGTCCCGGGTCCCAAAGTGCTGCGACGCCAAAGGTCTCGATCGGCACGGTGGAGCTGCGCCCCCATACCGCACGCAGCGAAAGTTTATGCTCGGCGCGGGCGAACGACTCCTCGACCGGTCCCCACACGAAGCGCTTCTTGAGGATGACGTTCGAGCCGTGCGCCGGATGCACGAGCGGACTGCCGTCCTTTACCGCCTGTTCCGGATCGATGACGTGCGGCGTGGGTTCGTATTCGACTTCCACCAGCTCGACTGCGTCCTCCGCGATGGCGCGCGTGTCGGCGACCACTGCCGCGACCCATTCGCCCGCGTAGCGCACGACATCCTTCGCGAGCGCATAACGTGTCACCTTCGGCGCGTCGACGCCGATCGCGAGCGCATCGGTGGCGGCGCAGAATTCCTCCCCGGTCAGCACATAGTGCACGCCGGGCAGCGCCAGCGCGGCAGTGGTCTTGATCGAAAGTATGCGCGCGCTCGGGTGCGGTGAGGCGACGAGCGCGACGTGTTTCATGCCCGGCAATGCGATGTCGGCGACAAAGCGTCCGCGGCCGGTGACGAAGCGCGGGTCTTCCTTTGTCCGGCGCTTCTTGCCGATGTAACGAAAGCCTTGCGGACTCTTTTCAGTTTTCACATTAAAGCCCAATGCAAAAACAATTTACCACCGATGAACGCCGATCATCGGCGGCTAAAAATGTCTTTGGGTTGTTTCTATTTTTCCGCAGCGAGCCGCGCGGCGGCGTGTTTGACCGCGTCGACAATCTGCTGGTAACCGGTGCAGCGGCACAGGTTGCCGCCGATCGCTTCGCGTATCTCGGCATCCGTCGGCTGCGGCACGGCGGTGAGCAGCGCCTGCGCGGCGATCAGCATGCCCGGCGTGCAATAGCCGCACTGCAGCGCGTGCGTGTGGCAGAAGCTGTCCTGCAATACGCTCGGCGTGCCATCGGCATTGGCGAGGCCTTCGACCGTGGTTACGCGGTGGCCGTCGGCCTGCACGGCGAACATGAGGCAGGAGCGCACCGGCTCGCCGTCGAGCAGCACCGAGCACGCGCCGCATATGCCGTGCTCGCAGCCGATATGCGTACCGGTGAGCCGCAACTCGTCGCGCAGCCAATCGACGAGCGACAGGCGCGCCGGGACATGCGCCGTGCGGCGCGCCCCGTTGACCTCGACCGTGACCGCGTGCAGTTTTTCGCTCATTGCCTGCTCCGCGCTTCATCGTAGGCGGCGCGCAGCATTCGCGCCGCGAGCACCGCCGCGAGATGCTTGCGGTAGCCGGCGCTGGCGTGCAGATCGCCGCCCGGGTCGAGTTCGGCTGCCGCGTCGCGCGCAAGGTCCGCGACGACCGCGGCTTCAAGTTTCGTGCCGTTGAGGCGCGCGGCCAGCGCGGGAAAGGCGAGCGGAACCGTGCCGCCGCCGCCGAGACCGAAAGCCGCGCGCGTGCAGCGTCCGTCGTTGTCGAGCGCGATTTGCGCGCAAGCCTCGATGATGGCGAAGTCCCCGTGCCGGCGGCTGACTTCCGTGAAAGCCGAACCCACGCGGCGCTCGGTCCATTGCGGCCAGTGGATTTCTTCGAGGCATTCGTGCGCTTCGAGCGCGGTCGTCAGCGGGCCGAGAAAGAATTCGGCCGCGGGCAGGGTGCGGGCGCCCTTCGTCGAACGTATCACCATGCGCGCGTTGAGTACTGGCGCGGCGAGCGGCAATTCGGCGGCCGGGTCGGCGTGCGCGAGGCTGCCGCCGAGCGTGCCGCGGTTGCGCGTCTGCGCGTGGCCGACCCACGCGAGTGCCTTGCGCAACAGCGGCACGTGCGTGGCAAGTGCCTCATCGCGCGCGACGACACTTTGCCGCGTGCACGTGCCTATGCGTGCGACCTTGTCTTCGAGCGCGATGAACTTGAGCGCGGCGATTTCATTGATGTCGACGAGGC
>JANNPG010000262.1:0-5449 GCA_031399805.1 Betaproteobacteria bacterium
TCCTTTGCGTCCTCCGCGTTGAGAGCTTTGCATTTCCTTGACGCCCTTGGCGTCTTGGCGGTTAAACCCTAACCGCGAAACGGCGTCAGATCGACTTTGCCCTTGAACACGGCCTGCGCGAACTGCAGAAACTGGTCGGCGCGCGCGTTACTCCAGCCGCCGTACGCGGCATTGCCGCGAAACTTGCGCTCAATGTCTTCGCGCGACAACGGGTCGTGCACGCCGCCGCGAATGTGCGGCTGGCGCTCCTCGAACACGCGTCCGTCTTTCAGCGTCATTTTGATATGACCGGTGAAGGCTTTCGGATAAGGATTGTCCGGGTCGACGACATAGCGCACCTTGGCAGCGAGTCCGAGGATGCGCGGATCGCGCACGGTTTTCTCGCTGAACGCTTCGAGTCCGGCGCTGCCGGTAACAAACGCGACCGCGACGTTGAACGGCGCGCTGAACTTGGCCGCGTAATCGTTGGCGGGCTTTTGCTTCGAGGCGAGCGGATCCCACAACCGGTGGACATAGCCTTCCGCCGTCTCGCACAGGACGTCGGCCACATCGTCGGCCGTGAAGCCTTTGCGCGCGAGGCGCAGCGCGCAGTCGATATAGGGTTGATTCATGGTGCCCGTCGCGTACGGTTTGAACGTGATATTGCTCATCATCCACACCTTGCCGAAATCGCGCGTCACCACTTCGTAATCGCCGCCGGCATTGCGCGCGAACGCATAGTAGAGGCCGTGCGTGCCTTCGAACACGGTGCGCGGGCCAAGGAAGCCGTGCTGCGCGATGCGCGCGGCGTGCAAACCGATACGCGCCGCCCAGCCGGCGTGCAGCCGCTTGGTCCATGCGCCTTCGGCCAGATACTCGATGATGCCGCTCGCCATGCTGCCGGCAATGCCGAGCGCGTCCACGGTCTGCTTGCGGTTCAGTCCCAGCGTCGCCGAAACTGCGAGCGTCGATGCCATCGCGCCGAGCACGCTGGTTGGGTGAAAACCCGACTTGTGGATCGCTTTCGGGATGACCAGGCTCAGGCGGCACAGCGCTTCGATGCCGACCGTCATGCCGTAGAGCGCCGCGCGCCCGCTGCGGCCGAAGCGCTCGCACGCCGCCAGCACCGCCGGCACGATCACCGCGCTGCTGTGCACGGGACCGCCCTCGAAGGTGTCGTCGAAATCCTCGCCGTGCGCAGCGGTTCCGTTGATCATCGCCGCGTCCTCGGCGCTGAACTCACCGCCATGCCCGATCGCGCTGCACCGGCCGCCGCGATCGACGCTGGCGATCAACGCCTTGATGTAATCGGTATTGCGCGCCGCAACGCACAAACCCGCGATATCGATCAGCAGCTCTTCCGTTCGCGCGCGCACTTCCGCTGGAATTTTTTCGCTGCCGAGCGCCGCGACGCAATCGACCAGCCGCTCACTGACGGATGCCACAGAGTCCGGTTCGGTCTTCATCACGCCGCCTTCGCCTTCTGCTCGCACGCTTTCTTGAGGTCTTCGACTTTCAACGCCAGATGCACGATGTGGTTCATGAAATCTACCTGACAATGGTCTGCAACGCGATTAGACGGCTAGCCGCTGACATCAAAGCCGGCGGCGCTCAGCACCGCCTGCGCGTTAAAACCGGTCAGACGGCGAATAAACTCCTTCGAACGCTCCGGATGTGCCGAGCGCGCGGCAAGCCCCGCCGAATAGACCGCGATATTCTGCAGTTCCGCCGGCAACGGCCCGACCAGCATGACGCCTTTGTTGGCGACGATTTCGGTGATCTGCGTGATCCCCATCTCCAGGAGACCGCTGCTTTGCGCCAGATCATTCATCGCCGCATAGCCGTTCGGGAAGAATTGCAGCCGCGCCCTGACCTCCGCCGTGATAGCCAGCCGGTCAAGCGCGCTCATCACGACTTTACCGGCTGTCGCGACAGCGGGATCGGGAAACAGGATGCGGGTTGCCGCCAGCAGATTGCCGCGCAATACCCGCGTGTTGCCGACATCCGGCAGCGGCGTGCCTGCGCGCACCGCCACCCCTGTGCCGACCTTGCCCAGATCGACACGCGAACCCCGCACAACCACGCCCTGCTCGATCAGTTCATCGATCAATGCGGCGGTTAACACGATCACGTCGGCAGGCTCGCCGGCGACCACGCGCGCCTTCATCGCACCGACCGCGCCGAAACTGGCGTTGACGAAATTGCCGCTGTCGCGCTGGAACTTCGCCGCAATCTGGGTGAGGACCGCTTGGGCTGCGCCCGCGCAGAAAATATTCAATGTTGCCACTTGTGTTCTCCCGTTACTTTTTCAAATCCGTTTCGTCCATGTGAAACTTGTGCAGCACCCGGTGCATGACCGGCACCAGCGTCACCGCCACCACGCTGATGGCCAGCGCGATCGCCGCGATTCCTGCCGACAGCGCGATCGTCCACGCAACGCGCCGCACGAAATGCGGTGGCGGAATAACCCGCTGGCGCTTGCTTTCAAACATGGAATATGATCCGCAACGGTGAACTGACTGAATCGCGCATGGCGCGCACCGACGCGCCTGCGTCCATGCACAAGCCGATTTTAACACACGCCCTATCCGCCGCCGTCATTGACACGCACTCAATTCGCCGGACAATGATGAGACAGGTTCTCCAATGAAACTGATCCACACCGCAAAACACCCGACCGAGGCGCATCTTGTCAAAGGCCTGCTCGAAGCCGAAGGCATACGCGCATCCGTGCTCGGCGATCAGCTGTATGGCGCCTACGGCGAACTGCCCGTGCTGCCGACGGTGTGGATACTCGACGACACGCACGCCGCGCATGCAGACCGGCTGATAATCGACTTTCTGCGCGGGGGTGCCGCGCGCCGGCACGCCCACGAGCGTTGGACCTGCGCGCAATGCGGCGAAAATCTGGAAGGTCAGTTCACGGATTGCTGGAAGTGCGGCGCGACGCGGCCGCAACCCGCTTGACGGCTACTAGAAAATATCGCCGCGCTCGTACTGCGGCGGCCACGCAATTTTGGTTTTCAGTACTTTTGCGGCGTGCAGCGGCCAGTACGGGTCGTTCAACATCGCGCGCGCCATGACGATTATGTCGGCCTGGCCGCTGGCAATAATCTGCTCCGCGAGGTCCGGCGCGTTGATTAAACCGATCGCGCCGGTCGCGATGTCCGCGCGGCTGCGTATCGCGGCTGCGAACGGTACCTGATAACCCGGATGCAGGGTGATTTTCTGCTGCGGCGAGAGGCCGCCGCTCGAGCAATCGATGAGATCGACCTTGCCGCCGGCTTTCAGGATCTGCGCGAGCCTGACGCTACTCTCGAGGTCCCACCCGCCCTCGATCCAGTCGGTGGATGAAATGCGCACGAACAATGGCTTGTCGTCAGACCACTCCGAGCGCACGGCATCCAGCACTTCAAGCAGGTAGCGAATCCGGTTCTCGAAGCTGCCGCCGTATTTATCTTCACGCCGGTTTGACAGCGGCGACATGAATTCATGGATCAGATATCCGTGCGCTGCGTGCAGTTCGAGGAGATCGAATCCGGCCTCGCGCGCGCGCCGCGTGTTGGCAGCGAATTGCGTGAGCGATTTGTCGATCGTCTTTTGATCCATTTCCAGCGGCATGCCGTAACCTTCGTTGAAGGGTAGCGCCGACGGCGCGATGATCTGCCAGCCGCCCTGCTCCGCTGTGAGCGGCTTGCCGCCGTCCCACGGCCGCGCGGTCGAGCCCTTGCGCCCGGCGTGGCCTATCTGCACGCCGGCGACCGCACCCTGCGACTTCACGAAGCGCACGATACGTGCGAGCGCGTCACGCTGTTCATCGTTCCACAACCCCAGGCAATACGGCGTGATGCGCCCGCGCGGTTCGGTATGCGCGACTTCGGTAAAGACGATGCCCGCGCCGCCCACCGCCCGCGAAGCGAGGTTCTGGAAATGCCAGTCGTTGGCCACGCCATCGGTCGCCGAGTACTGGCACATCGGCGACACGGTGATGCGGTTACGCGCGGTGACCGAGCGAAAAGTGACCGGGCGGAACAGTTGCGGCGTGGTGTCGCGTTGCAGAATCTTGCGGTCGTTTTCGCCGCGTGCGGCGTGCGGGTTGGTTTGCGTAGTCGTGTTCATCGTTTTGTTTTGATCTAGATTAAAGCGCATTCAAATTAAAAGTAGCGCAGGCGACCTCGCCTGCTCAGCCAACGCATGCAGGCGAGTCGCCTGCGCTACGCCCCGGAGGAAGTCCCCTCGGGGCACACGAGCATGTCCATGGCACCGGGAGTATTTTATTTCCAACCGCGCACTTAGTCGGCCCTGGCGCCGGAAGCGCGCACGAGTTTACCCCATTTGTCGATTTCGTCCCGGATGAATGCCGCGAAGCGCTCGGGCGAACTCGCCACCGGTTCTGCGCCCAGCGAGAGCATGCGCTCCTGCATTTCGGCTGACGCGGCAATGCGACCCGCGTCAGCGGCGATTCTATTGACGAGTTCGGCAGGTGTCGCGCGCGGCGCGACCAATCCCCACCATTGCAGCGTATCGAAACCCGGCAATGCCGCTTCCGCGATTGTCGGTATGTCCAGCATGCCGCTGAAGCGCTTTTCGCTGGTGACACCCAGCGCGCGCAGCCGGCCCGCTTTGATATTCGTTTGCGCGGACGATACGCTGACCACCGCGACGCCGATCTGCCCGCCGAGCAGGTCGGCAACCGCCGGTCCTGCGCCTTTATATGGGATATGCACCATATCCACTTTGGCCATCATCTTGAACATTTCGAACCCGAGATGGCCCGTCGTTCCGGTGCCGGGCGAGGCAAAGTTGAGCTGGCCCGGCTTCGCTTTCGCCAGAGCGATTAGTTCCTTCACCGTTTTCGCCGGCACCGAGGGGTGCACGACCAGCACCTGCGGCGCCTGTCCGATTTGCACGATGGGGACGAAATCCTTCTGCACGTCGAACGGTGCCTTTGGAAAGAGACTGGGCGTGATCGCGAACGTCGGCTCGACTACCAGCAGCACGTAGCCGTCGGGTGCAGCCCGCGCAACGAGCTCGGTGCCGATCATGCCGGAACCACCCGCGCGGTTGTCGATTACCACCGTTTGTCCCCACATTTCGCCGAGCTTTTGCCCGACCGCGCGCGCCACGATGTCGCTCGCGCCGCCGGTCGCAAACGGCACGATGAAGCGCACCGGCCTGGCGGGGAAAGTCTGCGCATGCGCGTCGTGACCGGACATCGCCGCCAGCGCACATGACGCTAGCGCTATTTTAAGGAAGCTCTGATTAATTCCGTTCGTGCTGATGTATAGAAGCAAGTCCTGAGGTATCGAAGGGCACGACAAAATACTGGCCGAGAGAAAATGTTCACCCTTCGATACCTCAGGGCGAACGGTCGAGGTATTAGCCAGAGCTTCCTTAAGCGTCGCAGTGCGCTCAACCATCCGCGAGCCGCTTCATGACTGCGTACAATTCAGCTTTGGCCTCGAAACCA
>JANNPG010000305.1:0-1883 GCA_031399805.1 Betaproteobacteria bacterium
CACCGTCAATGCCGAACACGGCCAGCCCGTTATCCTTCATCGCTTCCCGAATACGGTGCGACATAAACCATGTTGACTTGAGCACGAATCACCGGGTCAGGCTTGGCTAATTGCTTAATGGACAGCCTACGTGTCTTTCACGCCTTGCGATGCGCGTCCCGGTAGGCGCGCAGCAGGGCGTTGATGCGGGTCTGGTAGCCGCGGCCTTGGGCCCGAAACCAATCCAGCAGGTCGACATCCAGCCGCAGGGTAAGCTGCGCCTTGGCCTTGGCGGGCCTGAGACCCTTGCGAACGATTGCTTGCGCGAACGCTGCGGGACTCAACTCGGGGCTATCGGAAAAATCAATCTCCGTATCCTTCATGGCTTTGACGCGCGCCCAGTCGGTGCGGCTCTTGCCCGCCTGCCGCTTTGTATTGAGTTGCGCGCTCGATTGCCTAACGATCTTTCGCTTCATCGTAGAGTTTCCTTTCCCGCCGGCTGGCGACCCGCAACGAAATACAACGCACTGTTTGCCGGCGCAGGGAGTACACCAGCATCAATACCCGTCCGTTGACTTCCGCCAAATCCGCATAGCGGCCGTCGTCTGCGTGCGATGTGTCAACCGTGACCTTGATTGGCGCCTCGAACACCAAATCCGCGTCGATGAAATCCAAACCGTGTTTACGCAGGTTGCTTTGGCGCTTGGCTTCGTCCCATTCATAATCCACGGCCGCAAGTGTAACTACATTTTGTAGTTACGTCAATCGCTCAGATGGAAGCAGGATAAGCCGGGAGAGCGGAATTGATGGCCCGAGGCCACGTCGGGAGCGAGGATGAATAGAGGGGTGGCCCGAGGCCGCCAGAAGAACGGTGATTCGGCGATTAAGTGACGCGGTTAATCGCTCACCCATCGCCCATTACTCCTCACCCCTCACCGTCTTTTTACTTTCCCGCTTCAGCAGCGCCGCCTTGCGTTCTATGCCCCAGCGGTAGCCGGCGAGCTCGCCGCTTTTGCGGATGGCGCGATGGCAGGGAATCAAGAGCGCGACCGGATTCGTCGCAATCGCGCGCGCCACGGCGCGCACGGCACGCGGCTTGCCGGCGCGTTGCGCGATCTCGCTGTAGGTGCGCGTCTCGCCGTAGGGTATCGTCTGCAGGAGCTTCCACACCTTGCGCTGAAACGCGGTGGCGCGGATGTCGAGCGGCAGGGCGAGATCGGTCTGGTCGCCGGCGAGATACTGCTCGATTGTTCGTGCATAGCCGCGCAACCCGTCGTCGTCACGCTTGACGTCTGCCGCGCTGAATTCCGCGTGCAGCGCCGCGACGAGTTCGCCGGCGCGCGAACCCAGGCTGACCGCGCATACGCCGCGCGCGGTCGCGGCAATGAGCACGGCGCCCAGCGTGGACCGGAAAGTCGTAAACGCGATGTCAACGCCCGCGCCTTTGTTCCGGTAGCGCGCCGGCGTCATGCCGAGGTGCGCCGATTTCTCGTAAAGGCGGCTCGTCGAGCCAAAGCCCGCGTCGAGCATCGCCTGCGTGATGGTGCGGCCGTTGCCGACGTGGTGCTTGAAGCGCGCGATGCGCTGCGCTTCCTGGTATTCGCGGGGCGACACGCCGACGGTTTCCTTGAACAGTCGTTGCAGGTGAAACGGACTCAGGTTGACGCGCTGTCCCAGCGCAGCCAGCGTGACGCGATCTTCACAGTGCGCGGTGAGGTAGCGGCACGCGGCGAGCACCTTTGGCGGGTGGCGCGATTGAGGTACGGCAGTATTCATGCGCGCCATATTAATCTTGATCGCCCGCGCGTTCTATCCGAATGTTGCGCTTAGAGCGCATTCCAAAAATCAAGGTAGCGCAGGCGACCTCGCCTGCTCCGTCAACGAATGCAGGCGAGTCGCCTGCG
>JANNPG010000307.1:0-3819 GCA_031399805.1 Betaproteobacteria bacterium
GTCAGGATCACCGCCGCATCCGTGATCTTGCCGATGCTCGCCGCGAGCGCCGCGGCCAGGATCAAGACCAGGATCAAAGGGCTCTTGAACTGGCCGAAGAACAATATCCAGGGGGAGCGCGGCGGTTTTTCCGAAAGACGATTGGGCCCGTGCAGGCGCTCGCGGGTCCGCGCTTCCTGCAATGCGAGCCCGGCATGCGAATTTACGCCCAGGAATTTTACTGCCTCGTCGGCACCCAGCATATGCCACGTTGGCGCGCTCGCAGCTTCCTGCGCGAGGCTTGCTCCCGAGATGGGATGACTCATCTGCCGAGTCCCGGTTATTTCGTTGAAACTGTTTTTCACCCTTATCCTTATTTTGTATTACGTCAGCAATACCTTAGGCATGGCTCTACGTCGTTTAAGTTGTCTAACCCGCATCGATTGTTCAGGCAGCCGTTCAAGCGGTGAGCGCCTTCCGAACATTAGCCGCCGCTAGAGGCGGCTCACGACCGCAACGTCGGCGCCCTCGCGCGACTGCACCTCGAACCCCAGGCGTAGCGCGAGATCGAGCATGTCGTGGTTCGCGGCCATGATGTTGCCGTAAAGGGCACGATAGCCGGCGTTGCGCGCTTCCTCACGGAGCTTCTCCAGCAATATGCTCCCTAGCCCCTTGCCCTGCCAGGCGTCCGCGACTACCAGCGCAAATTCCGCCGTCTCGCCGTCGGGATTCGGCGCGTAGCGCCCCACAGCGATGAATTCGCCGCCGTGCAGCGCGACCAGCGCCAGTTCGCGGTCGTAATCGAGCTGCGTGAAGCGCGCGAGCATCTTCGGCGGCAGATGCGCCAGGTATTGCATAAAGCGCTGGTAGCGCGAGCGCTCTGAAAGCCGGTCGAAGAAGCGCGTCTCCAGTTCCACGTCCTCCGGCCGCATGGGCCGGATCGCGACTCGCGTACCGTTGCGAAGCACCGCTTCCGACTCGAGTTCGACCGGGTAGGGATGTATGGCCATGTGGCCGTAGCGCGGCGGCGTCTGCAGCCGCTGGGCGTCGATGAGCACACGGGCGTCGGCGATCATCGCACCGCCCGGATGCGCGAGCACGGGGTTGAGGTCCATTTCCTTCAACCAAGGGAGGGCGCACACCATGCGCGACACGCCGCACAGCACTGCAGCCAGCGCATCCAGATCCGCCGCGGGCACGTCGCGATAGCCTGCCAGCAGCCGATGCACGCGCGTGCGCTCCATCAGCTCGTGCGCGAGCGCAGCGTTGAGCGGCGGCAGCGCTACCGCGTTATCGCGCACCGCTTCCACCGATACGCCGCCCGCGCCGAACGAGATCACCGGACCAAATACCGCATCCGTCGATACCCCCACCAGCACCTCACGCGCGTGGGCAAAGCGCAGCATCGGCTGCACCGTTACGCCCTCTACACGCGCGTCCGGCCGGATCGCCTTGACGTTGCGCATCATTTCGTCGAACGCCGAGCCCACCATATCGGCGTTGTGCAGGTCGAGGCGTACGCCACCCACGTCGGATTTGTGCGTGATGTCCGGCGAGTGGATTTTGATCACCGCCGGAAAGCCGATCTCCTGCGCCGCCTGGATCGCTGCGTTGCGCGTCGCGGCGATCACGGTGCGCGGCACCGGCAGTCCGAAGGCGGCGAGCAGGCTCTTGGCCTCGCTTTCGGCAAGCAGTTCGCGGCCCTGCGACAGCGCCAAGTCCCGGAAGGAATGGGCAGCCGATAAATCGACCTTCCAATCGACGGCGGATGAGGCCGCGGAAGGGACCTCCAACAGCTGCGCCTGGTTGCGCCGGTACGCGCTCACGAAGGAGAACGCTTCCACGGCGTTTTCCGGGGTGTAAAAATTCGGAATGCCATGCGCTTCGAGATAGACGCGACTCGCGTTGGGATTGATGTCTCCGAGCCACGCGGCAAGCACCGCCTTGCCAGAGTTCTTCGCCGCGTCGGCGACTGCGCGTGCCGCGTCTACCGGCTCGGTTACCGCAACGGGCGAGTACATGGCGAGCACAGCGTCCACGTTCGGATCGGCAAGCGCGGCGGCCGTGGCATCAAAGAACCGCTGCGGCGGCGCGTCGCCGACGATGTCGATGGGATTGCCATGCGACCACTGCGGCGGGAGCTTCCCGTTGAGCAGATCGACCGTTTGTGGAGAAAGCGTGGCCAGCGGCACCCCGTTTTCGGCGGCGCTGTCGGCGGCCACCACGCCTGGCCCGCCGCCGTTTGTGACGATGGCGAGGCGCTCGCCTTGGGGAAGCCGGTCCGCGGCGAGCATGCGGGCAGCGACAAATAGCTGCGTATAGGTCTTTACCCGCACGCTGCCGCCGCGCCGCAGCGCGGCGTCGAATACTGCGTCGCTGCCGACGAGCGCGCCGGTGTGGCTCGAAGCGGCCTTCGAGCCGCTCGCATACCGTCCCACCTTGAGAACAACCACCGGCTTCACGCGCGAGGCGGCCCGCAAAGCCGATACGTAGCGCCGAGCGTTTCGGATCCCTTCCACGTATAGCAGGATCGCCTCGGTGGCCGGGTCCGAGATCAGAAAGTCGAGCACTTCGCCGAAGTCCACGTCCGCCGCGCCGCCAAGGGACACGACGCTCGTGAAGCCAACCTCTGCACTATGTGCCCAGTCGAGGACGGCGCCTCAGATCGCGCCCGATTGGGATACCAGTGCGAGCTTGCCCGGATGCGCCGGTGTGCGGGCGAAGGTGGCATTGAGGCCGCCGTAGCCTGCCGCACGAGTGCGCATGATGCCGAGGCAGTTGGGGCCGAGGATGCGCACGCCGCCGCGCCGCGCCGCCGCAAGCATCTCTTCCTGAAGTTTCTTCCCCTGCTGGTCGGCCTCGCCAAACCCGCTGGTCAGCACCACCGCCGCACGGATGCCGGCGGCGCCTGCGTCCGCGATCACCTGCGGCACCGCCAGCGCGGGGACGGCAATCACCGCGAGGTCCGGCGTTTGCGGCAGCTGCGTGAGGCGCGCGTAGGCTGGCTTGCCATGCACGCTACGATGTTTCGGATTGACCGCAAAGATCTCGAGCGAGGATCCGGCGGCGAGGTTGCGGTAAACGATATTTCCGAGCGCGCCTTCGCGCTCGGTCGCGCCGACAAGGGCAACGCTACGCGGGGCGAGCAAGGGTTGCAGATAATGGCGGATCATGAGGAATTGTCGTCTGCCTGGCGCCGCGCGCATGCCGCGGCGGAAGCATTCGCCGCCCTTAGGGTGTAATCGCCACTTTCAACGCCAGCACGAAACCGACCAGGACGCCGCCGATCACGACGCGGCGCGTGCTGGCGCCGACCTTCGACAGTATCCACAATGCGATGCGCTTGTCGAGACCGGTCACCGTCATTGCTGCTGCGATAAATAGCGCCGCGGTGACCAGCGCCAGCGCCGGATTGGCGAACCCGCCGAGGGCAAACGTCAGCGCCCCGGACGTGCCGAGGACCTGGGCCGGTTTCGCACGTCGGGCGCCATGCCAAGCAAAAATGCCATCAATGCCGCGATCATCACCGCGCTGATCGCATAATCGACGGCTTCGGTCATCCACAATATCACGGCGAACAACAGCACGCCGAGCATGTACTGTCCCGCGATCGGCAGTCCTTCAGTCTGCGGCAGCAACATGACGACAATCAGTGCCGCAAATGCAACCCACAGTGCCCAGCGTTGAAGCGGTGAACCGGTTGCCGTCGCAATGCCGGACGGCTTAGAGATCAACGTAGTCATGGTTTACCGCTACCGATTGATGTTGGTAGACACACTCTAGGATACTTCGCGCGCGCATAGCTTGATTTAGATCAATTGAAGTAGCGGGCGTTCGTGC
>JANNPG010000326.1:0-1988 GCA_031399805.1 Betaproteobacteria bacterium
ACCTTGTCTGCGCCGTTGCGCGCATGGCGGCCCTCATGTAATATGATGGTATTACAATAGGGAGACCCGCCATGACACTGACCGTTCGCCTCGACCCCGATCTTGAGCGCGAATTCGCCGCAACGTGCCGGATCAAGGGCACGACCAAGTCGACGGTCGTCACTGAGTTGATCCGCAGCTACGTCCAGACGAAGGCGCCGGCGATGTCCCCGTTCGAGCTGGCCGAAGCAATGGGACTGGTCGGTTGCCAGGAGCGTGCGCCGGCGGCGGGGCGTGATCACAGCCGCTATCTCAGGGCGAAGTTGCGCAACACCCGTCCAGGCAAGCGGCGTGAACGCCGCGCTCGTTGACACCGGTCCCCTCGTTGCACTTTTCGTGCGCAACGATCCGGACCATGTGCGCGTAACTGCGTGGCTGCGTGAATTTCGCGGCAAGCTGCTCACGACCTGGCCCGTGCTCACCGAGGTCTGCCACTTCCTTTCCCCGGAGGTTGCGCTGCGATTTCTGCGCTGGGTCGAAAGTGGCGGAGCCGGACTCATCGAACTCCCGGCGGACGAGCTTGCTGCAGTTATCCGTTCGATGGAGAAGTATCTGGATCGACCGATGGACCTCGCGGACGCCTCCCTGGTCTGGCTTGCCGGCCGGTCAGGCGTGCGGGATATTCTCACGGTGGACACGGGCGACTTTGCCACTTTTCGCACGCCGCAGGGAAAGCCGTTCAGGGATGTGCTCGCCGCCCGGCGCCCGGCGCGGTAGCCCATGCCGACTGGAAGTTCTGCGAACGGCCGTCGTGTCATCACTCGATCACCCTGTCGGCGCTGATCAGGAGCGACTGCGGAATCTTGAGGCCCAATGCTTTGGCGGTCTTGCCGTTGATGATCAATTCGAATTTCGTGGGTTGCTCCACCGGCAGATCGCCGGGCTTGGCCCCTTTGAAAATCTTGTCCACGTAGGTGGCCGCGCGTCGGTACTGGTCGGTAAGGTTTGACCCGTAGGTCATCAGTCCGCCGGCCTCTGCATATTCCCGAAACGTAGATATGGACGGCAGCCGGTGTTTCGCCGCCAGTTCTGCGATCTGGCGCACTTGCTGGGTAAAAAGCGCGTCAGCCGCTACGATGACCGCCCCGGCGTGCTCCCGGGTCATCGTGGAAAACGCGTTCTCGATCTCCTGTGGAGTCCGTGCTTCGACAGGCAGAATTTTTACACCGCTCGTCTGCGCTGCCGCTTGTACGGTTTTCAGATTCGTCGCGTGGCCCGGGTTGGTAGGACTCAGTAGGATGGCTACACGGGACAGCTTGGGCACCATGCTAAGCAGCATCTCAAGGCGCTTGGGGCCGATGTCCACATTGAGGTTCGAAAACTCCGTAATGTTGCCCCCGGGTCGCGCCAGACTTTTGACGAGACCGCCGCCGACCGGATCACCGGCGCTTCCCATGACGATCGGAATCGTGGCGGTTGCTTTCTGTGCCGCGCTGGCGGCGGGGGAACCTTGCGTCACGAATACGTCGACTTTCAGCCGCAACAAGTCTGCAGCCAAGCCTGGAAGCCGCTCGGCCTTGCCCTCGGCAAAGCGCCACTCGATCACCAGATTCTTGCCCTCGACGTAGCCGAGTTCGCGCATTCCCTGCGTGAACGGACCGATAAAGTCGAGATCGAAAGAAACCGGGCGACGACGGGATGCCAGAAACCCGACGCGCCAGATTTTGCCCTACTGTTGAGCGAAGGAGGAGAGCGGCGCTACGAGTGCAACCGCGCCAAGCGCAACAAGAAGTTTGCGGCGATTATTCATTCCCCCTCCCTGCAATCTGCGCGCCTATTATGCGCGCTTACACCAAGGACAGCAGACCGGTGTTTCTTTACCGGGGTGAGGGTCTTGTCGCGGGCGAACGGCGGCGCCGCAGCGGCGTGGTGTTCGAAATGCGGTTGCCGCTCGCTGCGTGATCCGCGGTAATTAAGGAAACTCTGAACAAGTTTGAATTCGTCATTCC
>JANNPG010000328.1:0-9759 GCA_031399805.1 Betaproteobacteria bacterium
CGAGGGGAGATATCCCGTCATGCGCGCCCGAGCATGGCCTGTTTCAGATCGTGCCGAAGCAGGCTCTAAGATTTCGCGCTGCGCCGTGCGGGCGGCACAACCGTTTGCGTTTCGCTGCCCACATGTGCGCGCAGGCGAACGCGGACTTTGCGCGCAATGCGTTGGCGCAGCACCCCGTTCTTGAGCCTATAGGGCTCGCGCGGATGGTTTGCTCCGCCGCGCCGGATTTGCCGCTACGTTACACTATATATCCGCGACTATTTTTAATTTCGCGACCCTCGCGTATGACTATGCGCTATTCGACTCCGCGCGCGATATCAGCCGCCAAACCCGCGTAACCGGCGGCACCGCGCATGTAGACCTGCCGAGTGCTGCGCTCGTCATGCTTGAAACCGACACACATGACAGGATTTACTACATGGTAAACGACGCCAAAGGCGAGTTCGTTACCGGACACCGCGGACTGCCGCGGCCGACCGCAAAGGCGCTGCCCGGCAAACCGCTTTATTACGATGGCACGTATCACGGCAGTCCGATACGGATCGCAGCGTTATATTCGTCCGTTGCCGGCTCGCCCGCGGGCCAGCCGGTCCTGATCATGGTGGCCGAAACGCTGAACAAGCGCCGCGCGCTCGCGAACGAAGTGCTGGTCGGCATGCTGCTGCCGGTACTCCTGCTGATCGCGCTGGTCGGCGCGCTGGTCTGGTACGGCATTGAGCGCGGCTTGCGGCCGCTCGCCACGCTGCAACTGGAAATCGCCAGCCGCTCGCACCGCGACCTGAGTCCGCTGCCCGAGCAAAACGCGCCGGGTGAGGTGCGCGCATTGATCCGCGCAATGAACGAGCTCCTGGCGCGGCTCTCGTCCGCGCAGTCGGCGCAGCAACGGTTTATCGCCGACGCCGCGCACCAACTGCGCACGCCGCTCGCCGGCATCAAAACCCAGACCGAGCTTGCCCTGCGCCAGCAGTCGCCTGATGAAGTACGCCATACGCTGCTGCAGCTCACTACGGCAACCGGGCAAACCACGCATCTGGTCAACCAACTGCTCTCGCTTGCGCGCGCCGAACCCGGCGACCATCGCGCGCAGGCGCTGCAACCGCTCAATCTCGAAGAACTCGCGCGCGACTCGACCACGGAATGGGTGCCGCGCGCGCTGGCGCGCAGCATCGATCTGGGCTTTGACGGTGTTCCTGCCACGATCGAAGGGGATGCTTTTTTAATCAGGGAAATGCTGGGCAACCTGCTTGACAATGCGCTGCGCTACACCCCGCCCGGCGGCCAGGTCACCGTGAGCGTCGCCGCGACGCCGGACCGCGTGCTGCTTGGCGTCGAAGACAACGGTCCGGGCATCCCCGCCGCCGAACGCGGGCGTGTCTTCGAGCGCTTCCATCGCGTGCTCGGCAGCGGCGCCGAAGGCTGCGGACTCGGTCTCGCGATCGTGAGCGAGATCGCGCAAAGCCACAATGCCGACGCGCAACTCGCCGCCGGTGCGCGCGGAATCGGCACGCGGGTTACAATCGCGTTTCCCAGAGCTTCATGATGCGGGTTTCCAGCCCCTCCGCCAAGCCCGGTCGCTCGCCGTCGCGTTGATGGAATAATATCGGGGCTCCTCCTGTTGGCTGTAATTGCGGCACAACCCTTTCATTTCATGTCGATTGCAACGCCAGATCGTTACACGCTTACCGCTATCTCGCTGCATTGGCTGATCTTCGTGCTGATCGCGTGCAGTTTTCCGCTCGCCGTCTATATGGTCGACCTGCCGCTGTCACCGCAAAAACTCACATACTTCTCATGGCACAAATGGCTCGGGGTGTCGATATTCCTGCTGGCGATCGCGCGCCTCGCCTGGCGATTGACGCATCCGGCACCGGCCTTGCCGGCGACGATGCCACGGTGGCAGCAGCGCGCCGCGGCGGTAAACCTGGTCGCACTCTACGCGCTGATACTGGTGATACCTCTGACCGGCTGGCTCTACAGTTCGGCGACGGGAGTGCCGACGGTGTATCTCGGTCTGGTGCAGCTGCCGGATTTGCTCGCCAGGGACAAGGCGCTCGCCGAGCAACTCAAGTGGGTTCATGTGACCTTGAACTATACTATGCTGACGCTGGTCATTATCCATGCCGCAGCGTCGTTCAAGCACCACTTCGTCGACCGCGACGACGTGCTCACGCGCATGCTGCCTTTTGTCAAACCCGGCGGGGAAAGGTAACAATGCGTAGCGCTGCAAGCGTTCTGATCGCGATTACCGGCGCACTGCTGTTGCAGGTCGCCACACCTGCCGCGGCGTTGACGGTGCTCTACGACAAGAGCCGCATCTCCTGCGTGTCGCGTCAGGAAAAAGTGCCGGTTGAGGCGCAGTTCAAAACATTCACCGCGCAGATCGCATTTGATCCCGCCCGTCCCGAGGCGGGCAAGACGCAGATCGAAATCGACCTCGACAGCTTCGACATCGGCTTTGCCGAGTACAACGAGGATGCCAAGGGCAAGAACTGGTTCGACGTGCGCAATTTTCCGCGGGCGAAATTCGTCTCGACCAGCATGCGCGCGCTCGATGGCGGCCGCTTTGAGGCGCGCGGGCCGCTCACCATCAAGGGCAAGACCAACGAAGTCATTGCCCTCTTTACCTACAAGGAAGACGCCGGGATCGGCGTGTTCAATGGTGCATTCGCGATCAAGCGCCTGCAATACAATATCGGCGAGGGCGTCTGGAAAGACACTGCCGTCGTCGCTGATGAAGTGCAGATCAGGTTTCACATCGTCGTGGCCATCGCCAAGCCGGCCGCGAAAAAATAGCCGTTTGGATTGTTAACCAACCTGGAGGAGACATCATGCACCGCAGAATTGCTGTCGCAATTGTGGCCCTCGGCATAACTCTGCCCGCGGGCGCGCAGGAGGTTTACGTTGGCTACCCGCCCCACACCTGGGCGTTTTTCGAGACCGGGCATTTGGGAATTGCCTGGATCAGGGGGCGTTTCAACAAGACCCCTACCGCAAAGATCATCCTCGACCGTGCCGCCAGGAACGGCAGCATCGACGTCGTGATCGACACCGCATCAGTGGATACCGGACACGAAGCGCGTGACAAGCATGTGCGCAGCGCCGATTTCCTCGACGTCGAGAAATTCCCGACCATCACCTTCAAATCGAACAACCTCAAGTTCTCGGGCGACAATCTAATCGGCGCCGACGGCGAGCTCACCATGATGGGCGTCACCAAGCCGGTGTCGCTCAACGTGACGCTCTTCCGCTGCATTCAGCACCCGGTGAACAAGAGAGACATATGCGGGGCCGATGCAAGCACGGCAATCAAACGCTCCGAATTCGGCATCAAGCGCGGCGCGGTCGGTATCGGCGACGACGTCAAGATCTCGATCCAGATCGAGGCCTATAAGGAATAAACATGGCACTGAAATTCTTTGCCGCGCTCGCGCTGGCAATTGCGCTGCCCGTCACGGCGCAAGAAACCTACGTCGGGGATCCGGCGCACACATACGCATTTTTCGAGACCGGGCACCTCGGCGTCTCGTGGCTGCGCGGGCGCTTCAACAAGACCTCCAGCGCGAAGGTCATCCTCGACCGTACGGCCAGAAAAGGCAGTATCGACGTTGTGATCGATACCGCATCGCTAGACACCGGTCATGAAGCACGCGACAAGCACTTGCGCAGCGCGGATTACCTCGATGTCGAGAAATTTCCGGCCATCAGCTTCAAATCGAACAACCTGCATTTCGATGGCGACAACCTGGTCGGCGCCGACGGCGACCTGACCATGATGGGAGTCACCAGGCCGGTAAGCCTGAAAGTGACGCTATTCCGCTGCATTCAGCATCCGGCGAACAAGAAAGACATGTGCGGCGCCGACGCCAGCGCCGCGATCAAGCGCTCCGAATTCGGCATCAAGCGCGGCGCCGTCGGCATCGGCGACGACGTGCGGATCTCGATCCAGATCGAAGCTTACAAAGAGTAAGCGCCGGGCGAAGACCGGCCGCAACAGTCGCGGCACGTTGAAGACGTACTGCCGGTGCGGCACGGGCGCAGGCCGGTAAACTACTTATAGAAAAACGCCATTTTCACGCCCGCCAGTTCAATCACATCCCGGTCATACAGAGGGCGCGCACGCGATTCTATCGTGCTGCCATTGACGACCGGAAACTTGGGCCCTTCGAGGTGTGTGATGAAATAGCCCTGCGATGTACGGGTAATGATTGCTATCTCGTCCCCCTTCTTTCCCACCGTAGTCGCGTTGTTGAGGAGTGGGACCTCTGTGCCGACCAGCGAGCCAGTCAGAATCTGGATAGCGGCGGATCTTTCGGATTTGCCCGCGATTTCAACTGGGCGCAGAGATTGATTTTGCGTTCTGCGTGCAGCAGTATTCATCTTTATGTCGGTCACTCCAGCCGGGACTGTGTCTGCTGCGGCGGGGACGACAGAACTTCGCTCGTTCACCGGGATGCCCATGCGAACCTCCCGGACGACGCTATCTTTGGCATAAACCATAACGCGGTTACGACCGGCTTTCTTGGCTTCGTATAGCGCTTCGTCGGCCGCACGCAGCAGACTGTCCGCGTCGGCACCGTGCTGCGGATACACCGCTACGCCAAAAGAAGCGGAAATCCTGAGCGGTTTTCCACAGTAATTAAGGTCCAGCCTTTCCAGTGCGAGCCTGACTTCCTCGGCCTTGCCCTGCGCGGTTGCAAGCCCCGTGTCGGGAAGCGCGACGCAAAATTCCTCGCCTCCATAACGGCACACGATGTCACTACCCCTGACGCCTTTCATTAGCAAAGCCCCTACTTCCCGCAGCACTAGATCCCCGGCCTCGTGCCCCAACGTATCATTGATGCCCTTGAAATGATCGAGGTCCATAATAACCAGCCCCATCGTGGCCTTGCTACGCTTGGCGCGCATTATTTCGCGCGGCAGAAGTTCGTACAGGTAGCGCCGGTTATGCATGCCGGTTAAGGGATCGGTAACCGCCTGCTTATGAAGATTCTCCATCGCACTTTCGATCCCTTTTTGCCTTTCCTGCAAAGCCTCGGCCATTTCATCGAATGCTTTGGCGATCTGACTGAGTTCCTCATTTCCGTAGCGCATACCCGTGCGCGCCCCCAAGTCGCCGGCGTGGACTCGTTTGGCGGTATCGAGCAGAGTTCGGACATTCCGCAGAAAAAAGAACTCTGCCCCGTACCATGCGGCGATCAACAACAGAACGCTCACCACAATGGCGCCAATCAGGTTTCGTAATAGCGTTGCGTCTGCTTCCGCACGAATGACGCTCAACGGTATGCTAACCAGCACGCGCAGGGAAGCCGAATCCCCTGGATTGTCGACCACGCTCTCATATGCAACCAGTTGAGCCGTACCGTCCACGTCGTTGGCATAAAAAACACCTTTGCTCCCCGGCAGCCCCTTTTGCGGAAACTGCGAGACTTCGAGTTTCTGGCCGATGACGTCGGCACGACGGGGATTGCGGGCCAGGACAACGCCGTTACGGTCGATTACTGTAAGCACACCTGCCTGCGGAAGCGGCAGCTTCATGGCGACGCGGTCGAATTCCAGCAGGTTCAGGATAATAAATGCCACACCGGTTATGCCACGCTCCGCGTCCGCGATCGGGTAGCTGACGGTGATCCCTTCCGACTTGGTTAGGGGCGCCGATTGATGCTCGCCTATCGAAAACATGCCGTGCTCGAGGACGTGCTGAACGGCGCGGTTCCCGGGAGTGCCGCTGCAGCGTATTTCTCCGTTCGATCCGTACAACCCCATCGACAGATACAGGCGCGGGGTCTTCTTCAGCACTTGTTCCACGTATTCCTTACACCGCGCCTGGTCGTCCCACAAGCTTGACGGAACGAGGGAAAACCCGACCAGCAACTGCTTCGCCCCTTCGATAGTTTGCGCCTGCTGCTCGGCCGCCAGCTTCACGAGGTTTGCGATTGCTTCTCTGGCGTGGGACTCCGACGCCGCACGCTGCGCGAGACTGCTGTAGACGATCAGCATCAGCGCCGGCATCGCTGCAAGGACCAAAAGCAACAGCAGCCGGTTACGAGTGACCAGGTTTCTCACCGGTTATTTTTCTGAGGGTAATTGAACGACAGGAAAACCAATCCGCCCATCGCGGGAGCCCGCTCCCTGACCGAAGTGCCGCGAGTTCTCTGACATGATCCCGCGCACCGTGCCCGGACTCGGGCCGGGGCTTCGGGACGCGTTCGGCGACCGGGTCGGCGTTTTGCGGGCGTTCCGCAACGAGCGAGATAATGCGCCCGGCGCACGACGCGGGTCAAGCACCTCGGATACAACACGGCTAGCGGGTTACACGCTGACAGGCAGGCTTGGCTTAGTTGTCGGTCCCTAAAAGGTTTCTGAAAGGTTTGAGGTCCGGTTCGATGGCCGTGGTACGGTTGTATCATGAGCGGCGTCGCCGCAACATGGCGAGCGGCACGGACGAAGGCTCGGGCACCGCCCCTACCACGCCCGCCGTGCGGAAGCGGTTGCCTACGATGAACGACGTTGACGAGTCCGCGGCAAGAAACGGCGTTGCGCCGGCTGAAGAAACAACGATCAGACCGAACACGGCAATCGCAAAGCGTGAACGCTTTCGAACCTCCCCAGTCAGTAACCGGAAAAATTTGGTCATGGTGTTATCTTCGCATCGAAAATTGGCGAAATCGCGAAACGCCTTAGCGCGTGGAAAACCGCAATAATCGTGCTAAACCAATGCAAGAATCGTGCCCAACACAGCAAGAATCGTTCTAAATAGCAAGAATCATGCTAAAGCTATATATCTCATTGACATAGTGCCTTGTTTTAGAAAGTCTGGTGTTCAAGTCGCGTGGTTTTTCCGCGCGAATGTAAAGAATTCCGACACGGCATCGCTCGCGGCGCGCCCAGGCCCAGGTGTTCGAAGGTGCATCAGATCATGATTTCGATGAGATGTTTATCTGACTGCCGCCGCTATCTCGCGCTTAATCTGCGTTCCGCCGCGAACGGCGTCTTCCTCCTGCTGCTGCAGTGCCCACATTTCTGCATAGGCGCCGCCGCGTGCAAGGAGTTCGCGGTGCGTGCCGCGTTCGACGATGCGCCCCGCCTCCATCACCAGAATCTGGTCGGCGTCCATGACCGTCGAAAGGCGGTGTGCGATCACGAGCGTGGTGCGGCCTTTGGAAATCTGTTCCAGTTCTTCCTGGATCGCCTGCTCGGTGGCTGAATCGAGCGCCGAGGTCGCCTCATCGAATATCAGGATGCGCGGGTTTTTCAGGATCGCGCGCGCGATCGCCACGCGCTGCTTTTCGCCGCCGGAGAGTTTCAGGCCGCGTTCACCGACGCGCGCCTCGTAGCGCTCCGGCAGGCTTTCGATGAAATTGTGTATGTGCGCAGCCTGTGCCGCTGCAATGACGTCGTCGCGTGTGGCCTGCGGCCGTCCGTACTGTATGTTGTAGTAGATGGTGTCGTTGAAGAGCACGGTGTCCTGCGGCACGATGCCGATCGCGGCGCGCAGGCTGGCCTGCCCGAGATCGCGTATATCGCTTCCGTTCACCGCAATGCGTCCGGCGCCGACGTCGTAGAAACGATATAACAACCGCGCGAGCGTCGACTTGCCCGAGCCGCTGTGTCCCACGACCGCAACCTTGTGGCCGGCTGGAATCCCGAAGCTCACGCCAAACAGGATCTGGCGATTGGGATCGTAACTGAAGTCCACGCCCTCGAAACTGACCGCGGCCTGTGTGCACGCAAGCTCGTGCGCGTCGGACTTGTCCTGGATCTCGCGGTTTTCGGCCAGCAGCCGGAACATGCGGTCCATGTCGATTTGCGCCTGCTTGATCTCGCGATAGACCATGCCCAGAAAATTAAGCGGTATATAGAGCTGGATAAGCAGCCCGTTGATGAGCACGAGGTCGCCGAGCGTGAGGGTGCCGGCCACCACCCCGTCTGCGGCGAAAATCATCAGGATGGTCACCGCGATGGCGATAATGCAGCTCTGGCCGATATTCAGTAAACCGAGCGACGCTTCCGTCTTCACCGCCGCCGATTCATAGCGCATGAGGCTCTCGTCGTAACGGCGTGCCTCATATTCCTCGTTGTTGAAATATTTGACGGTCTCGTAGTTAAGCAGGCTGTCGATGGCCTTGCTGTTGGCTTTCGAGTCGAGTTCGTTGGCTTCGCGGCGGATGGCGGTGCGCCACTCGGTGATGCTTATGGTGAAGACCATGTATACGGCGACCGCGGAAAACGTGACGGCGGCAAACCGCCAGTCGAAGCGCGTGAGCAACACTGCGGCGACCAGCATGAATTCGAGGATTACCGGGATGATCGAGAACAGCATATAGCTCATCAACGTGCCGATACCGCGGGTGCCGCGCTCGATGTCGCGCGACACGCCGCCGGTCTGGCGGTCCAGATGGAAGCGCAGGGAGAGCGCGTGCAGATGGCGAAACACCGTTAACGCGATACGCCGCACCGCGCGCTGCGTCACGCGCACGAATACGACATCGCGAAGCTCCGCAAACAAAGTCGTCGACAGTCGCAGCAGGCCGTACGCGATCAGCAGCATGAAGGGCAGTGCGAGTGCGGCCTGCGTCGGATTCAACGCGTCCACGACCTCCTTCAGCACCAACGGCACGCTCACGTTCGCGAGCTTGGCCGCAACGAGGAGCACGAGCGCAATCGCCACCCGGCCCTTGAATTCCGCCAGATACGGCAGCAAGAGCGCGACCGTGCGCCAGCCGGTGCGGCCAGCGGGCGTCCCGCGCGGCGGCGAAACCGCCGTGGATTGATGATACGTTGCCATTATTCGGGAATGATCAGCTGATGGTTAGCGCGCGAGAAGTCGGGCACGTGATGTCGACGGCATGCCCCGCTCTTGCACTGCGGACAATCCGTCGATGAGGGTTGGCAGTCAACCCGAATATGCTACCACGTCGCGACGCAACATACCGGCTGCAACGCACGCGGGTTTCATTATGTCAGACGCTCTAAAGCGCCCCGGCGACCGCTGTCCGCACTGCCTGCACATCAACCCGATAATCGGTGTTGACGTTCACCTCGCCGGCGGGCACCGTATAATCTTCGGACATGATGGTGATGACGCGCTGTTGTGTGCTGCGCGCAAGTTTTCGAAACAGGTTCATGTGCTCGATCGCGCCGCTCGTCAACTCAATGATGGTCGCTCCGCGCGGCGCGAAGATCATATTGGTCAGCGCCGCGCCGTGCGCCGCGACTATGGTGCGAGCACCCGAAAATGTCGCGATCTGTTCCGCAACGCTCATCTCGCCCGGCACCACGCGCTCGAACCCGAGAGGCGCCAAGGCCAGGAATATTTCGTCCTCATTAAGCACGCTGCGCCGCGCGTTATCGCGCCGCGACACAAAGATGCGCCGCGTCGCCTGCCCGGGCGCGAGCAATAAATGCGCGAGGCGCTCGCGTATCCATTGCACTCCCTGCGTCACCGCCAGGGTGCTGACGTGCAATGCGGGCACCAACACCCGCTTGCACGCAACGACCCTCTGGCGCTCCACGTGGATGAGCCGGCCGGGTTGCTGGCCGAGCAGGCCTATGTATTCGGTCTGGTAGCTTTTCAGATCGCTGTTCACCAGCCACGGATAGGCATACAGAGAACCGGCGCGGTCGAGGGTCGACAACTTGAGGATATTGCGAAAGAGCCAGTGACTGTAATTGTCGTCGCCCCCCACCAGTATGCATTCCTCCGCGATTTCCCGGTACGGCAAAGGCGCGGTTGCGATAACGGTCGCACCGTCCGCGCTG
>JANNPG010000344.1:0-13818 GCA_031399805.1 Betaproteobacteria bacterium
AGGAGCGCATTCCACGACAGTTTCCCCATGCTAATAAAAAGCGCCCCGCTCACCGACCTGGTGCGCATTTTCAGCCAGCGATTTATCGAGGACCGTTGCGTCCAGATCGCGAGCAGCCTGACGTTCACCACGCTGCTGGCATTGGTGCCCATCATTACCGTCGCGCTGACGATTGTTTCCGCGTTTCCGGTGTTTGAATCGCTGATCGGACATTTGCAGCGTTTCCTGATGAACAACATCCTGCCGGAGTCCGTGTCGTCGATTACGGGCTACACGGCTCAGTTCTCCGAAAACGCGACGCAACTGACGGCGGTGGGCATAGTGTTCGTTGCAGTCACCGCGCTGATGCTTATGTTCACCATCGACGGCGCGTTCAACCATATCTGGCGCGCATCGCGTCCGCGCGCGCTGCTGCAGCGGATCCTCGTGTATTGGACCGTGCTCACTATCGGCCCGTTATTCGTCGGCGCGAGCCTCTCGCTCACCTCCTATCTGGTCAGGCTGTCACTCGGCTTGATCGACGACCCGCCGGGCGTCGGGCTGTTGATGCTGCGTTTCGTCTCGCTGCTGCTGACGTCAGTCGCACTCGGACTGCTCTACTGGACGGTGCCGAACCGGCCCGTCCTCAAGCGCGACGCGTTGCTCGGCGGAGTAGCGGCCGGCATCTGCTTCGAAGCGATGAATCAGGGCTTCAGTTTTTATATCGCGCATTTTCCTACGTACAAGCTGGTGTATGGCGCGTTTGCCGCTTTACCGGTTTTCCTGCTCTGGATTTACCTGTCGTGGCTGATCGTCATCGGCGGCGCGGTGCTTGCCGCGTTGCTGCCTGAGTGGCGCGAGCGCGCCGGACAATCCAGGCCTGTGCCGGGCAGCGATTTTTTTGACACATTGCAGGTGTTGAAAACGTTGTGGCGCGCGCATAAGACCGGCGAAATCGTTGCGCTGTCGAAACTGCACCCGGTGGTCAAGGTCCGGGTTGATCATCTTGAGCAGATTCTCGCGGCGCTGTCCGGCGCGGGGTGGGTCGCGCGCTCAGGCCCGGGCGGCTGGGTGTTGAGCCACGACGCGGCCACGATCAAGGTGGAGGATATCTACCGGCTGTTCGTATTTCGCACGGACGCGCACGTTCCGGCGCGCCACGCCAGCGCCGAGCTCGATTCGCTGGTCTACGAAATTTCAACGCGCATCGGATGCAACCTGCAGATGTCGCTCGACGAGTTGTTCCGTCAAACGGAGAAAAACGCGGAGTCCGGCGGCGCCATCGCGCACATTAAATCGGTGTGACGGTGCTATCCCGCGCGCGCGCCGGCGAGACGCAGCGGATATTTCCAGGTGTTGGTCCAGGCACGTACCACCATATTCGGGTACTCGGCCTGCCCGAGGCTGCCATTGTAGCGGCCCAGCGCGCGGAAATAGTCGCCGCGTTCGCGGTCAAGATAATGACGCAGGATCGTGCAGCCGTAGCGCAGGTTGGTGCGCAGGTGAAACAGGTTCTGCTCGCGGGTGCCGATCAGTTTGACCCAGAACGGCATCACCTGCATGTAGCCGCGCGCGCCGGCGCTCGACACCGCGTGTTTGCGAAAATTGCTCTCGACCTGGATCAGTCCCAGCACCAGTTGCGGATCGAGCCCGGCGCGTTTCGCTTCATAGTGTACGGTAACCAGAAACTCCTCGCGTGCGTGCCGGTCCGGTATGCGGCGTTCGAGTTTTATCGACATTGCATCGAGCCAGGCGCGCGCCTCTTGAACCGTATCGAAGGCGAGAAAAGGCGTTGCCTGATCGCTGACCGTCGCTTGCAGCACGGCCTTCACGCTCGCCGACAGCGGCTCGTAGGCCTGGTTGCCGGCGAGTGCGGCATGCGCCAGCAGCGCGAGCAGTAATCCGGTCAGGTTGCGCATACGAGGCGTGTTATCGCGTTGACGGCGTCGGCGAGCGCGATAGACTGCGCGGCCTGGTCGCGCCGTCCCTGGTATTCGATCTGTCCCTGCTTCAACCCGCGGTCGCCGACCACGACGCGGTGCGGGATGCCGATCAGTTCCATATCAGCGAACATCACGCCCGGCCGCTCGTCGCGGTCGTCGAGCAGGACTTCGAGGCCCGCCGCCGACAGTTCGGCGTAAAGTTTTTCCGCGGTGTCACGCACGCTGGCGCTCTTGCCCATGCCGATCGGCACGATCGCGAGTTCGAACGGCGCTATCGATAGCGGCCAGATAATGCCGCGCTGGTCATGATTCTGTTCGATCGCCGCCGCGACGATACGCGTGATGCCGATGCCATAGCAGCCCATTTCCATCGGTTGCTGTTTTCCCGTTTCATCGAGAAAAGTGCATTTCAGCGCGGCGGAATACTGGGTGCGCAACTGGAAGATATGTCCGACCTCGATGCCGCGGCAGATTTCGAGCGCGCCATTGCCGTCGGGGCTCGGGTCGCCAGCGACGACGCTGCGCAGGTCCGCGACCCGTGACGGCGCGGGGAGGTCGCGGTGCCAGTTGACGCCCACATAATGCTGGCCGTCGACGTTCGCGCCGCAGGCGAAATCGCTCGCGGTGGCGGCAGAGCGGTCGACAATTACCGTAAGCCCGGCGGAATTCGCGACGTCGAGCAGTCCGAGCGAGCCGAATCCGGCGCCGAAGACCGCGCGCACCTGCGCTTCGGCGGCGGGCTGCAGCGGCGACTTGAGCGCGGAAAGTTTCGCTGCCTTGATTTCGTTCAGCACGTGATCGCCGCGAACAATCAATGCGACGAGCCCGTCGGTGCCTTCGTAGACAAGGGTCTTCAGCGTTTGTTGCGGTGGAATCTTGAGCATTTTGCACAGGTCGTCGATCGTGCGCACGCCCGGCGTGGCGACGGCGGTCATCGCGGGGCCCGCTGCGGCGGGTTGCACGGGTACCGCGACCGCTTCCGCCAGTTCGACATTCGCCGCATATCCGGAAGCGGGGCAGAACGCAATCGCGTCTTCCCCGGAATCGGCGAGCACGTGGAATTCGTGCGAGCCTGTACCGCCGATTGAACCGGTGTCGGCGGCGACCGCGCGGAACTTGAGCCCGAGCCGGTTAAAAATCCGCGTATAGGTGTCGTACATATTGCGGTATTCGCGCTCGAGGTCGGCATAGCCCGCATGGAACGAATAGCCGTCCTTCATCAGGAATTCGCGTCCCCGCATGACGCCAAACCGCGGCCGTCTTTCGTCGCGGAACTTGGTCTGGATCTGATAGAAGTGCACCGGCAGCTGCCGGTAGCTTTTGATTTCGTTGCGCGCGATGTCGGTTACGACTTCCTCGGAGGTGGGCTGGATCACGAAGTCCCGTTCGTGGCGGTCCTTCAGGCGCAGCAATTCCGGTCCGTAGGCGTGCCAGCGCCCGGACTCCTGCCACAGCTCCGCGGGTTGCACCACCGGCATCGCCAGCTCGATCGCGCCGGCGCGGTTCATTTCCTCGCGCACGATCGCCTCCACCTTGCGCACCACGCGCAGTCCCATCGGCATCAGGCTGTAAATGCCGCTGCCCAGGCGCTTGATCAGTCCGGCGCGCAGCATCAACTGGTGACTGACCAGCTCCGCTTCCGACGGCGCTTCCTTGAGGGTCGATAAAAAAAATTTTGATACGCGCATGTCTACCCGAAACCGGTGAAAGTCCTTATTCTACCGAACCATGGTGTATTTCCGGAAAATCTCTCGCGCATGAAATTTTTTAAAAGCTGGCGCATCCGCAAACCCGAGGACGACAGCGCGTCGGTCTATATCAGCGAAAAATTCGGCGTGCGCTCGCTGCACATCGGCAGTGATACGGTGCAAAGCTCCATGCGCCTTGCGCGCCCGCACGATCTGGAGGTTGCGTATACGCGCAGCATGATGGCATTTTTGCTGTTCAACGCCGATCCACGCGACGTGCTGATGGTGGGGCTGGGCGGCGGTTCGCTCGCCAAGTTCATCTACCATCGGTTGCCGCGCGCGCGCACCGTTGCAATCGAGGTTAGCCCGCATGTGCTCACCATTGCGCGCCGGTATTTCATGGTGCCGGATGACGATGAGCGGTTGAGTGTCGTGGTGGCGGATGGCGCCGAGTACCTGCAGAGGGATAAACTCACGGCCGACCTGATTGTGATCGACGGCTACGACGCCGAGTCGCAGGTCGAAGCGCTGTCGACAGCTTCTTTCTATCGCCATTGCGCGCGCGTGCTCGGCGGCGCCGGGATCATGGTGGTCAACCTGTGGGGGGGCGACCGCAATTTTACGACCTGCGTCAACCGCATCGCCGAGGCGTTCGACGGGCGGGTGGCGTGCCTGCCGGCCGGCAAGCCGGGCAATATCGCGGCGTTTGGGTTCAAGCGCAGCCCGGGCCAGCCGACGTGGGCTGAATTGCGCGTACGCGCCGCGCAGCTTGAGCTCGCTTACGGGCTCGAATTCATCCGCTTTGCACAGGAACTGTCGGTCATGAACCCGCACAACGAAGAACGCCTGCTGGTGTAGATCTCTGCAGCTTTCATTTCACGCAAGTTTGTGAAAGAATCTGACCAGTTAGGTATACACAGGGTGATTCACATGATTGACCGTGACGGCTATCGCCCCAATGTCGGCATTATCATCTGCAACGGGAAGAACGAGGTCTTCTGGGGCAAACGAATCAAGGAGCATTCCTGGCAGTTTCCGCAGGGCGGCATCAAGGCGGGCGAGACGCCGGAGCGGGCGATGTTCCGCGAACTGCAGGAAGAGGTCGGCCTGGCCGCCGGGCACGTCAAGATTCTCGGCCGCACACGCGACTGGTTGCGCTACGAGGTGCCGGAACAATGGATACGGCGCGAGTGGCGCGGCAATTACAAGGGGCAAAAGCAGATATGGTATTTGCTGCGGCTCGTCGGCCGCGACTGCGACGTGCATTTGCGCGCATCCGAGAAGCCGGAATTCGATGCGTGGCGCTGGAATGACTACTGGGTGCCGCTGGAATCCGTGATCGCGTTCAAGCGAGACGTCTATCAACTCGCGTTGAACGAACTTGCCAAGTACCTGCATCGCAATCCGCAAGAGCGGCGCTCCCATGTCGCCAGCGCGCGGTGAGGGCAGCGTGCTGCGCCGCTCGAGCCGGAGATTTGACAGTAACGACGCAGAGTTTTACACTTGGTTCACAGATTAGATTTAGTCTAATTACTGTCCCGGCCTGATGAAACAGGTAGCTGAAGTTGGAATACGGCTGCCGTGCGGCTGGTTTTTCGCCGGTCGTGCGTCGCCCGGTCCAGCATTTGAACGATAGGAGAAAACAATGCAACTCAAAGGATCCAAGACCGAAGGGAATCTGAAAGACGCGTTTGCCGGCGAATCGCAGGCCAATCGCCGTTACCTGTATTTCGCAATGAAAGCCGACGTTGAAGGCCAGAACGACGTTGCCGCGGTGTTCCGCTCGACCGCAGAAGGCGAAACCGGTCACGCGCACGGCCATCTTGAGTATCTCGAAGCAGTGGGCGATCCGGCCACCGGGCTGCCGATCGGCAAGTCGCGCGACAATCTGAAAGCCGCGATTGCCGGCGAGACCCACGAATATACCGACATGTATCCGGGCATGGCGAAATCCGCGCGCCAGGAAGGCTTTGAAGAAATCGCCGACTGGTTCGAGACTCTCGCCAAAGCCGAACGCTCGCACGCGAACCGCTTTCAGAAGTCGCTCGACGCGCTGACCGACTGAGAAAAGCGTAGGGCGTAAGGGGTGAGGAGTGAGGCGGAAACCTCACTTTCACCCCTCGTTTTTTTAGCCCCACGCCTGACACCGCGCGCCTCCCTGCACCATGACCATTCGCGAAGGCAGTATCGAAGCTCCCACCCGTCACGCGCTCGCATGGCAGGCGCCGGACTTCTACGCCGAAGACAAAGTTTTTGCCGAGATGGAGCGCGTGTTCGACATTTGTCACGGCTGCCGGCGCTGCGTCAATCTGTGCACCGCGTTTCCGCGTTTATTCGATCTGATCGACGAGGGCAAGACCGGCGAGCTCGATGGCGTCGATAAGCCCAGCTACTGGGAAGTTGTCGACCGCTGCTACCTGTGCGACACGTGTTACATGACCAAATGCCCGTACGTGCCGCCGCATCAGTGGAACGTCGATTTCCCGCACCTGATGTTGCGTGCCAAGGCGGTCAAGTTCAAGCAGGGCGGCACTTCGTTTCGCGACAAGCTATTGTCGTCCACCGATGCGCTGGGCAAACTCGCGACCATTCCGGTGGTCGTGCAGGTCGTCAACGCCGTCAATAAATCGTCCGTCGCGCGCGGCGTGCTGGACACAACGCTCGGCGTGCACAAGGATCGCGTGTTGCCGGAATACGCTGGCGCGAAATTCCGCTCGACCGCCACACCCGACGCATCGTTTGCGGTCAGGGATGGCAAGTACACCCCGGGCAAGGTGGCGATCTTCGCGACGTGTTACGTGAATTACAACGAACCGGGCATCGGCCACGATTTGCTGAAAATACTCGCCCACAACGCCATTCCGGCGATTATCGTCGAAAAAGAAGCGTGTTGCGGCATGCCGAAGCTGGAGTTGGGTGACCTCGATGCCGTGGCGAAACTGAAGCAAATAAATATTCCCCCGCTCGCGATGCTCGCGCGCGGGGGTTATGCGATCGTGACCGCCATCCCGTCATGCACGCTGATGTTCAAGCAGGAACTCCCGCTCATGTTCCCGGACGACGCCGACGTGAAAGCGGTGCAGGCCGCGATGTTCGATCCGTTCGAGTACCTGCTGCTGCGCAACAGGGACGGGCTGCTGAAGACGGATTTCAAGCAGCGGCTGGGCAAGGTGTCGTACCACATTCCGTGTCACTCTCGGGTGCAGAACGTCGGCCAGAAAACGCGCGAGATGCTCGCGCTGGTGCCGGACACCCAGATCAACACCGTCGAGCGCTGCTCCGGCCACGACGGCACGTGGGGTGTGAAAAGCGAGTTCTTCGAGCAGTCGATGAAGATCGGCCGCCCGGTATTCAAACAAATGGCGGCGACCGATCCGGATTACATCAGCTCGGACTGTCCGATCGCCGGCCGCCATATCGAGCAGGGCATCGGTGAATCGCGCGCCCAGAAAGAGCATCCGCTTGCGCTGTTGCGAATCGCGTATGGTTTGTAATTGTTTGCCACAGGAGAATCGATGCCCCAGATCACCCCTGACAGCCTGCTGACGCTGGAAGCGTATGCCAGGGCGCGCAAGGATTTTCGCGCCAAAGTGATCGCCCACAAGAAAAATCGCACGCTGGCGCTCGGCGCGCACCTGACCCTCATTTTCGAAGACGAACTCACGATTCGCTACCAGATCCAGGAAATGCTGCGCATCGAGCGCATTTTCGAGTAAGCAGGCATCCGCGACGAACTGGACACCTACAATCCGCTGGTGCCGGACGGCGGCAACTGGAAAGCGACGATGCTGATCGAATATACGGATGTTGACGAGCGTCACACCATGCTGGCTTTGCTCAAGGGGGTCGAAGACAAAGTGTGGGTGAGGGTCACCGGACATGACCGCGTGTATGCGCTTGCCGACGAGGACATGGAGCGCGAAAATGCCGACAAAACCTCCGCGGTGCATTTTTTGCGCTTTGACCTGACGCCGGCCATGCGGCGCGCGTTGGCCGGTGGTGCGGAGATTGCCATCGGTGTCGATCATCCGGTTTATGCGGCGACGATAGAATGCATTCCCGGCGCGGCAAGAGCCGCGCTGGTACAAGACCTGCAGGGATAACGTGTTGCGCTATACCATGGCGGCGAAACAGCGGATGACCGACATTGCCAGTCGTCGCGGTCACTGCGGGCATGTCGTGCTCGAGAGGCTGCTCGGAATCCTGTTGCCGTGTTGCGCGCTGCTGCTGCCGCTGATGGCAGGCGCGCAGCCGCGGGCCGATGCGGAGGACGACGGAGAAGCAAAGCCGCGTGTCGAACTCGAGGTCAAGCTGCCGGCGATGCCGAAAACCGCGAACCTGCTCCCGTTCGAACCGAGTGCCGCGAGCAACAACCGGTTTTTCATTGACGCGGAGTCTATTACAATTGGTAGCGATGGGACGGTGCGCTATACGCTCGTAGTACGGAGCCCGAGTGGCGCGGAAAATGTTTCCTATGAGGGGATCCGCTGCGACACGGTGGAGCAGAAGTATTATGCGTTTGGCCGCCGCGACGCAAGCTGGTCGAACGCGCGGTCGAGCGTCTGGCGCCGTATCCAGTACAAGGAACTCAACCGGCAGCACGGCGTGCTGTATGCGGACTATTTTTGCCCCGATGGCAGTCCGGTTCTTTCAGCCAGGGACGCCATCAATCGCTTCAAATACGGTGTCCCCTACGGCGCTCCTCCCCGCAGCGGTAGCCGCGGTTAGGCGCGCCTGTCTGCCTTGGAGATTCCGTGCGCGGACGTGCCGGCGAGGTGCGTGTCATCCACCTGGGCCCAGGTTTTCAAAGTAGAACCAGATTGTCCCTGTGTATCAGCTCCGGTTCGTCGACATAGCCGAGCTTGGCCTCGATTCCGCTTGACGGCGTTTTCAGAATGCGACGCGTCTCCGCAGCGCTGTAATTGACCAGCCCGCGCGCAACTTCGCTGCCGTCGGGGCCGCAGCAGCCGACCACTTCACCGCGGTCGAATTCGCCCGCCACGTCGAACACACCGATCGGCAGCAGGCTCTTGTGCTGATCGCGCAGCGCTTTCACGGCGCCCGCGTCGAGGATAAGTTTGCCGCGCACTTGCAGATGGTCGGCGAGCCACTGTTTGCGCGCGGCCAGAGTCTGGGTTGTCGCCGCGAGGAGCGTGCCGATGCGCTCGCCGCTCGCGAGCCGCACCAGCACTTGTTCCTCGCGGCCGGAAGCGATAACCGTGTGGGCGCCGCTGCGCGCGGCGCGTTTGGCCGCGAGCACTTTCGTGAGCATGCCGCCGAGCCCGATGTCACTGCCGGCGCCGCCCGCGATTTTTTCCAGTTCGGGGTCGCCCGCGCGCGCTTCGTGGATGAGCGTAGCCGTCGCGTCCTTGCGCGGGTCAGCTGAAAAAAGCCCGGCCTGGTCGGTGAGAATAACGAGCACGTCGGCTTCAACCAGGTTGGTCACCAGGGCACCGAGCGTGTCGTTGTCGCCAAGGCGGATTTCGTCGGTCGCGACCGTGTCGTTTTCGTTGATGATAGGAATCACGCCGAGATGCAGCAGCGTGCGCAGCGTCGTGCGCGCGTTCAGATAACGCTTGCGGTCCGCCATGTCTTCATGCGTGAGCAGAATTTGCGACGTGATGAGCGAGTGCTCGCGAAAACGCGACTCATACGCTTCGATCAGGCCCATCTGGCCGACCGCGGCCGCGGCCTGCAATTTATGCACGGCGCTGGGCCGCTTTTTCCAGCCCAGGCGCTGCATGCCTTCGGCGATTGCGCCGCTCGACACCAGCACGACCTCGCGCCCGAGCTGGCGCAATTCGGCGATTTGGCCGACCCATCGCGCAAGCGCGGCGTGATCGAGCCCCTGCCCCTGGTTGGTGACCAGGCCGCTGCCGACTTTGACGACGAATCGTCTGGCTTTGGTTAATTCAGAACCCATATTGTCTGCACGATTCGGGATTCAGGATGCGGAATTCAGTTCGCGGTGCAGGGGTTCGACTTCTGAATCCTGGCTCCTGACTCCTGAATCCCGGTTTTGATCCAGATGTCCCATGATGGCAAACGTCAGTTCCTTGCAGCCGGCGCCGCTCAGCGCCGAGATAATAAAGGATTTGTCGTGCCAGCCAAAATCGGCCAGGAACTGGCGCACGCGTACGGTCTGATCGTCCGGCGTGAGCAGATCCGCCTTGTTCAGCACCAGCCAGCGCGGTTTGTGAAACAGGGCTTTGTCATATTTTTTCAGCTCGTTAATGATGGCGCGCGCCTCGGCGACCGGATCGTTCCCGGCGTCGAACGGCGCGATGTCGACGATATGCAGCAAGAGACGCGTGCGCGCGAGGTGGCGCAGGAACTGGTGGCCGAGACCGGCGCCCTCGGCCGCGCCTTCGATCAGGCCGGGAATGTCGGCGATTACGAAGCTGCGGTTGTTATCCACGCGCACCACGCCGAGATTCGGATGCAGCGTGGTAAACGGATAATCGGCGACCTTCGGCCGCGCTGCGGATACGGCACGGATGAAGGTCGACTTGCCGGCGTTGGGCATGCCGAGGAGTCCCACGTCCGCGAGCACCTTGAGTTCGAATTTGAGTTTGCGCGATTCGCCCGGCATGCCCCGCGTGAACTGGCGCGGAGCACGATTGGTGCTCGACTTGAAATTGAGGTTGCCCAAGCCCCCGTCGCCGCCTTTGGCGATCAGTGTTTTCTGCTCGTGTGCCGCGAGGTCGGCGAGGATTTCATTGGTTTCCAGATCGCTGATCACGGTGCCGACCGGGACGCGCAGCACGACGTCGTCCGCCGATTTTCCGTTGCAGTCGGAGCCGCGGCCCGCGGCGCCATTTTTCGCGCGATGGATGCGCGCGAAGCGGTAGTCCACAAGCGTGTTGATATTGCGATCCGCAACCGCAAAAATGCTGCCGCCGCGTCCGCCGTCGCCACCGTCGGGCCCGCCGCGCGGCACGAATTTTTCGCGCCTGAACGACGCTGAACCGTCCCCGCCCTTGCCGGCGTGAAGTTCAACTGTGGCTTCGTCGATGAATTTCATGTGAGTATCGCCGCGTTAGCCGCGCAGGATTAAGCGTTGGCGCATGGGCAAATCGTCATCTAGGATCGAAAGATTCATGAGGTCGTTGAATTCTCTGTGGCACAAGGAATTTGCATAATCCGCATCAAGTTCGCGGCGGAGAAACAAAAAAGCCCTGCGCGGCGGCAGGGCTTTTCAATTGCGTTAAGAGCCTTGTCTACGCGGGCAGCACGTTGACGGTTTTTTTCCCGGCTGGTCCTTTGACCGCAAACTTCACCGTGCCCGCCACCATTGCGAACAGGGTGTGATCTTTGCCGATGCCGACATTGACGCCCGGGTGCACCTGTGTGCCGCGCTGGCGCACGATGATGCTGCCCGCGGTGATAACTTCGCCGCCGTAGGCTTTTACGCCCAGCCGTTTTGAATTCGAGTCGCGGCCGTTGCGTGAACTGCCGCCTGCTTTCTTGTGTGCCATTGAAGTTGCTCCCTAGCCTGCGATGCCGAGGACTTCGATCTCGGTGTAGTTTTGGCGATGTCCCTGCGATTTGCGATAATGCTTGCGGCGGCGCATTTTGAAAATGTGCACCTTGTCGCCGCGTCCGTGGGACACGATTTTCGCCTTGACCGACGCGCCGGCCACGAGCGGCGTGCCGAGCGCGACCCGTTCGCCGTCAGCAACCATTAATACCTCGTCGATGACAATTTCGGCCCCGACGTCGGCCGCGATCTGTTCGATTTTGAGTTTTTCGCCCGAGGCAACGCGGTATTGCTTGCCGCCGGTTTTGATGACCGCATACATGATAGGACCCTTTTCACCCGCTGGCATGCCGGATACGGAAAGCCGCGCATTATACCTAACTGCGATTTTTCAGTCAAAGCATTGTAAAATGAGCCACTTGCCGGTATCGCTGCGGCCGCTTCGTGGGCAATCGCCCGGTCGTGACAGCGCGGCGCCAATTCTTCACGGTAGCCTGATGTCCGTCCCTGTTATTAAAGACTTTGTTGCCGCGGATATGCGTGCAGTTGACGCCGTTATCCGCGCCCGGCTCACCTCCGACGTTGCGCTGGTGCGCGAGGTCGCTGAATACATCATCGGCAGCGGCGGCAAGCGCCTGCGTCCGGCGCTGGTGCTCCTGTCGGCGGGCGCGTTCGGCTATCAAGGCACGCATCACCACCAGCTCGCCGCGGTGGTCGAGTTCATACATACCGCCACACTGTTGCACGATGACGTCGTTGACGCGTCGGAGTTAAGGCGCGGAAACCCGACCGCGAATGCCCTGTTCGGTAACGCAGCCAGCGTGCTGGTGGGCGACTTTGTCTACTCGCGTGCGTTTCAGATGATGGTTGAAGTTCAATCCATGCGGGTGATGCAGGTGCTCGCCGAGGCGACCAACGTCATTGCCGAGGGTGAGGTGCTGCAAATGATGACTTGCCACAACGCCGGGATCGACGAGCATGCGTACCTGCGGGTCATTCGCTACAAGACCGCCAAGTTGTTCGAGGCGGCGACCCGGTTGGGCGCGATACTCGGCGGTGCGACACCCGAAGAGGAGGCGGCAATGGCGAGCTACGGCATGCATCTGGGCACCGCGTTTCAATTGATTGACGACGTTCTCGATTACTCCGGCGACAACACGGCGACCGGCAAGAACGTCGGCGACGATCTGGCCGAAGGCAAGCCCACGTTGCCGCTCATATATGCGATCAAGCACGGCAGTGCCGCCGAAGCCGCGCTCATCATGAAAGCTATCGAGCAAGGCGGGTTAAGTGAACTTCAGCAGGTTATCGCGGCGATTCAGCGCAGCGGCGCCCTCGACTATACGCGGCACCAAGCCGAGGCGGAGGCGATTACTGCCGGCGCCGCGCTGGCGGCGCTGCCAAATTCAAAATACCGCGATTCTTTGCTACAATTAGCGGACTTTGCCGTTACGCGCGTCTACTAAGAGCGCCTAACATAATTGAAACGCGCGATGCGCTGTCACGATTGTGGCTCAGAACGCGAAGCAAGGCACGCTGCTTAGTCATTCAGTTGGAGCGCAGCAAATCGGGGTGTAGCTCAGCCTGGTAGAGTACTGCGTTCGGGACGCAGGAGTCGGAGGTTCGAACCCTCTCACCCCGACCATTTGTAATCAGTTGGTTACGGAACATATTGGCTAGGAAAATTGCTCCGTAATTTTGCTGTTAAGTCCACTGTAAGTCCACCCTAGCCCGGGTGGTTCGGTGGTGTTTTTTATGGTCATTAAGCCGAAGCCCACAGCGGTTTCCACGCCGTTTTGGTGCTCACCGCTGCGGCATCGTCGGGACCGACACACCCGCGACAAGCTTGTCCCGCGGCCAGTTATCGAGCATTGCGTCCCTGCGTGCGAAATTCCCACGGCGGCTCAGCCCACAACCCCGCCGATCATACAGGCTCGCACCGCCACTCCTGCAGCACGGTAAAGCTTTCGTTCCTTTCCTTCATGCAATCATAGCCGCCAAGCAGGACAACGTCGTCCGCAATGTCCAATAGTTGTGGTTCAAAGTGCTCCGGCAGCGCCGACTCGCCGACGAGCACGGCCACCTTATACGGCGCTTTGTCAGGATATGAGCAGTAACTGGTCCTGATGTTCCCCACGGAACCTGGGTCGTTGATCCGGAGTTTCCACGAATTGCGGCGCCCGGCTTTGCGCATCAAACGCACTCGCCATTTAATCGCAGGGATTGTCCATATGGCCTATGCATTTTATGGTCTTGCCCCTAATGTCAGCAGGGAATACCATGACCAGATCGTCGGCCACGGTCTGTGCGCTGTCCCTGCCATTTTTCCGAAACAGAACACGCGCCGTGTGGGACAGTTGCGCCCGACACGGCGCAAGTGCGGCAGAAACGCAGCGAGAACATCAATTCAAGTGCAAAGCCGCGCATCATTGATTGTCAATCAGTCGAATAGATGAAGAAAAACTTGTGCCGGCAAGAATGTGAAGCAGCAGAGAAAATCACGCGAATTTCAACAAATCCCTAGGGGAGCAGTTTCTATCGTTCCGCGACACCTCGTCGGCCCAGGCACAGGGGGAGACGCCACGGCGCGCGCGCGGCGAATTGGGCCCATGAACCTGCCGTGGCGTCTCTTCCCTCATCCCCAGCCCTTCTCCCGGGGGTAGAAGGGAGCGTCGTGCTCCCCGCCCGAGCAGGGAGGTTCATGGGTAGAGGAGAGTCGAGCGCGCTG
>JANNPG010000376.1:0-2423 GCA_031399805.1 Betaproteobacteria bacterium
GGCGAGACTGCCGAAATCGGCGATGACTGCACGCTCTACCACGGCGTCACGCTCGGCGGCACTTCGTGGAACAAAGGCAAGCGTCATCCGACACTCGGCAACGGCGTTGTGCTCGGCGCCGGCGCGAAGATACTCGGTCCGATCACGATCGGCGACCGCGCGCGCGTCGGTTCCAACGCAGTCGTGGTGAAGGACGTCCCGCCGGGCGCCACCGCGATCGGCATCCCCGCGCGCATTATTGCCGAGGTCGCGGGGCGATAAAGCGGGCTTCTCGGCCTATGCGGTCGGCAGCGACATGAACGACCCGATCGCCAAGGCCATACACGAGTTAATCGACCACAGCGTCAACACCGATCAGCGGCTGGAGCAGATTCTCAAGCAACTCGAGCGGCTGGGGGTAGATTGCGGCGAAGCCGGCAAACGCGACCAGTTCGACGCGAACTACCTGAACAAGATTGTTGACTAAATCCATCGGGTATTGTATACTTGACAAAATCAATCGTGTATTCGTATTTTAATTTCAAGCGATTGATTCATAAGAGAGGTTTGTCATGAGGCTGACGACTAAAGGGCGGTTTGCAGTGACGGCTATGGTCGATCTGGCGATGCGCCATGGCGGCGGTCCGGTGACTCTGGCGGAAATCAGCCAGCGCCAGAAGATTTCGCTGTCGTACCTGGAGCAACTATTCGGCAAACTGCGGCGCAACGGCCTGGTCGACAGCGTGCGCGGTCCCGGCGGCGGCTACTGTCTGGCACACGACATGGCGCGCATATCGGTTGCGGACATCATTCTCGCGGTCGATGAACCGATCGACGCCACGCAATGCGGCGGCAAGGAAAACTGTCACGACGACCACAAATGCATCACACACGATCTGTGGGCCAATCTCAACCAGCACATTATCGATTACCTGCGCGCGGTTACGCTCAAGCACCTGGTCGACGAGCAGAAAGCCAAGCAAAGCGGCGTGGCACAGGTGCACGACATGCGCGACAACCTCGCGAAGCGCGAGCGCACCTCCCCCCCCGCAGCGTGAATTAACGCAATGACGCACGTTTATTTCGATCACAACGCAACCACGCCGCTCGACGAAAAAGTTCTGGCGACGATGCTGCCGTACTTGCGCGACCAGTACGGCAACGCGTCGAGCCGCCACGAGTTCGGCACGCTCGCGCGCAAGGCCGTGAACCAGGCGCGCGAGCAGGTCGCTGCCGTGGTCGGCGTGCAGCCGGTGCAGGTGGTTTTTACGAGCGGCGGCACCGAGGCGAATAACGCGTTCGTCAAAGGCGCGGCAGGCATGCTCAAACCCACCCAGATCGCAGTCAGCGCAATCGAGCATCCGTGCGTGGCCAGGCCGGCGCAGGAACTCGCGCGCGCCGGCTGGAAGGTGCGTAAGCTCGCGGTTGACGGCAAAGGTCGCGTCGATCTCGCCGACGTCGCGCAGGCGCTTGCGGCCCCGACGGGTATCGTGTCCGTAATGCTTGCCAACAATGAAACCGGCGTCATCCAGGACGTCGCGGCAGTGGCGGAAAAGGCGCGTGCCGCGCGCGCGTGGGTGCATACCGACGCGGTGCAGGCGCTGGGCAAGATTGAGGTGGATTTCGTTGCGCTTAACGTGCATGCAATGACGTTATCGGCGCATAAAATCTACGGCCCGAAAGGTGCCGGTGCGCTGGTGCTCGACAAGCGCATTGAATTGAAGCCGCTCATCAGCGGTGGCGGCCACGAGCACGGGTTGCGTTCAGGCACCGAGAACGTGCCGGGCATCGTCGGTTTCGGCGCGGCGTGCGAACTCGCGGCTGCCCGCATGCGCGATCTCGCGCCGCGGCTCGCGGCAATGCGCGATTCACTCGAGCGTGGATTGCGCGGCATGGGGGCGGTAATTTTCGGTGCTGCGGCGCCGCGCATCCCGAACACGAGCTACTTTGCGCTGCCGGGCATCGAAGGCGAGACGCTGGTGATCGAACTCGACAAGGCTGGATTTGCGGTCGCGAGCGGCGCCGCGTGTTCGAGTGCCAGCACCGAACCGAGCGCGACGCTGCTGGCAATGGCGGTTGCCGCCGAGGGCGCGCGCGGCGCGGTGCGCTTCAGTCTCGGCAAGGACAATGCGCCCGCGCAAGTCGAGGAATTTCTGCGCGCGCTCGAAGGCGTGCTGGCAAGACTGAAACGGCTGACGGCAATTGCAGTCTAAACATCAGGAACTCATCAACCGTTAAATGGTGAATGGCAATGGAAATTACATTAACTGAAAGCGCGGCGAAGCAGATTCATGGCCAGCTCGCGAAGCGCGGCAAGGGGCTGGGCCTGCGCGTCGGCATCAAGAAGGTGGGCTGCTCCGGGTTCGCCTATACGTTCGACTATGCCGACGAACTGCGGGCGGGCGACCATACGTTTGAAGGGCATAACGCGAAGGTCGTTATCG
>JANNPG010000429.1:0-6439 GCA_031399805.1 Betaproteobacteria bacterium
ACACGGCGGCCGCGGCCGACTCGCGGTCGGTCGCATCCCGCAAGCGGGAGCCCTGCTTCCTGCTCGCGTCCAGCCCACCTGGTGCAAATCCAATGAGCAGGCGAATCGGCTTGACCGGGTAGTTGGTCTGCGCGATGGCGCCGCCTTGAAATCCCCCTGCGAGGACGGCGATAACGGCAAATCTGCAAACGGCGGTTCTCATCTGCTGCGCGTCAATTTTCGCCGCTCCTTCTATTGCAGCGCTTTGTATCGCGCTTCCAGTTTGGCGATCGTCTTCAGGCTCTCTTTTGCAATTGCGTCGTAATAACTGCATTTGTTCTTCAGCCACAGCAGCTCGAACTCCGTTGCTTTCAACAGGCCCGCGTTCTTGTCGCCGAATGCCGCCGGACACTGGAAGCGCACCATTTTTGTCTGGAAGTAATCCAGCAATCCTTTTGGCAGCTCCTTGAGAATCTTGAGATTGCTCTCGCTCGTGGTGCCTCCGCCGACCGTGGTCTCCAGGCCTTTGGCCTTCGCCTTGGTCAACGTGCCCTGCGTGACTTCGTGGACCTTGCGATCGTTGTAATCGGCGTCCGTTCCGGTGAGCCCCATCGACCAGACCAGATCCTCGCGTCCGATCACGAGGCCGTGCAGGTCTTTCAGATTCGGTATCTGGAGCATCGCATCGAGATTGTTGTACGAGGTTATCGTTTCGATGTAGAAGATGAACTCGGTCGCCTTCTTTTCATCGGCTGGAAACAGGAGATCTATGGCGGCGGTGAATTTTCTCAACGCAAACGGGCAACTGGTCATGGGGGCGGCCACCCGGTCTGCGCCTACGGCGCGCGCCTCGCGCATGTCCGTAATGGCTTCGGCGCCACCCAGCTTGACGGTCAGCTTCAGGCCGGTCCGCATCGCTACTTCCTTCAGCCGCATGAGTTCCCAGGTCTGCATGCCCGAGCTTTCCATGTTGCCTTTCAGGCCGACGGCGTGGTGATTTTCTTTGAGATCGAGCAACAGGCCGATCATCTTATTTTCTGCTGCATTCATCGCTTAACGCTCCAATTTGGCTGCGATTTGAAGAAGTGGGTCCGGGGCGAATTGATCAGCTCACGCCTAACGATTCATCTGCGCAATCGATACGCGCTTGCCGCGGGGTGGTTTGATCGCGATTTCCCGGATGCTCCGGTTCTTGACTCGAACGATGATGGTGCGATCTTCAAGAACGGTGAAGTGAATTCGGTCGCCCGATTTGAGGTTCGCGGCGGCGCGCACGTCCTTGGGAATCGTAATCTGTCCCTTGCTGGTTACTGTCGCAAATGCCATTGCCGTCTCGTTTTGTCCTTACAATATGGCGTATTGTAAGCGCGTTTTATGCGCGTCCAGTGCCTCATCGCGCGAGCAGCTGCAACGCCAGGACCCTCTGGCAGAAAAAGCCGACGCTGAACGAATGCGTGTGCACCCACGGCAGCGCCAGCGTGTACGCAACGAGATGCACGACGCGGGTCCGGAAATAGATCGTGCAGGCCATGAGGATGGGCTCCAAACAGGAATTTGGCCGGGCCGCTAATAGTAACTTGGCCGCGCCGCGAGTTTCAGATGGCCGGCAGGTAAAGTTGCAATCAGCCGGACACCTGCCTTACAATCAGCCGGAATGGCCACGGAGCGATACTACCCCCGGTTTGCCGCGCCACGCCTGAAGGAGGCGCTGGCGGATACGCCCGTGGTGTTGATTCACGGGCCGCGCCAGTGCGGCAAGACCACGCTGGCGCGGCACCTGGGCACCAGGGCGGGCTACGCATACAAAAGCTTCGACGACGAAGTGACGCTCGCTGCGGCGAGGTCCGACCCGATCGGGTTCGTGGCGGATTTGCCGGCGAAGTGCATTCTGGACGAGGTGCAGCGGGTGCCGGGAATTTTTCGCTCGCTCAAGATGGCGGTGGACGAGAACCGGGCGCCGGGCCGGTTCCTGCTCACGGGCTCCGCGAACGTGCTGCTGGTGCCCGCACTGTCGGACTCGCTCGCGGGACGGCTGGGGATTCAGCGCTTGTTCCCGCTTGCGCAAAGCGAACTGGCGGGCCATCCACCGCATTTTTTCGATACGCTGTTTGGCGGGCGATTCCCGGTGAAAAAGCGCCCGCGCCTGGGTCGGGAACTCGCCGGCCGAATTGCCGCAGGCGGTTATCCGGCCGCGCTGGCGCGCGCCACCGCGCGCCGCCGGGCGACCTGGTACCGCGATTACGTTGAGACGATGGTGCAGCGTGACGTTCGCGAACTGGCGCGCATCGCTTCCCTGGATACCTTGCCGCGGCTCCTCAACTTTGCCGCCGGGCAGACCGCACGGCTGATCAATATCAGCGATCTGGGCGCGCCGCTGCAGTTAAGCCGGCCGACGATCCGCGACTACGTGACCTTGCTGGAAGGAGTCTTTTTGCTCGAAGAGCTGCCGCCCTGGCACAGCAACCGGCTGAGCCGGTTGATCAAGACACCGAAGCTGCACGTGGGGGACACCGGAATCGCGTGCGCCGTGCTGAACCGGGACGGCGCAGCGCTCTGGGAGGATCGCGCGCTGCTCGGGCAGATGCTGGAGACGTTCGTCTACCAGGAATTGCGCCGGCAGGCGAGCTGGCAGGAGGACGAAATCCGCTTTCACCATTTCCGCGACCGGGACGGGTTCGAGGTTGACCTTGTGCTGGAGCGCCCGGGCGGAGATCTGGCTGGCGTGGAAGTGAAGGCGGGCGCAACGGTGACCCCCGCCGATTTTCGCGGCCTGAAAAAACTCAAAGACGGGACCGGGAAGCATTTCAGGGCCGGCGTCGTGCTCTACGACGGCGAGGTGGCCGCCAGCTTCGGCGAGGGATTGTACGCCGTGCCGCTTTCGGAATTGTGGGCGAAGTGAAATCCTGATCGCCATGCCCATCGTCGACAGATCGAAAGGAAAACCCATGAGTATCCCGTGACGATGTTGAATGTAGATCGGCGCCTGTACACGGAGTGGGAACACGTTATCGTGTAGGCGCTTGCGCCGGTCTTATCGTTCTTAAGTCACAAATATGACGCGAAAATCATTCACGTTGGTGCGCGTCGGGCCGGTGATGACTAGGTCGCCGAGCGCAGAGAAGAAACCGTAGCCGTCGTTGTTTTCGAGCAGTTTGTCGGCGCGCAGGCTGAGCGAGGCCGCGCGCGCCAGAGAATCCGGCGCGGCAACCGCGCCCGCATTGTCTTCGGTGCCGTCAATGCCGTCGGTGTCGCACGCGAGCGCGTGTATGCCGTCGGCGCCCTGCAAATCATTGACGAGCGAGAGCAGGAATTCGGCGCAACGCCCGCCGCGCCCGTTACCGCGCACGGTGACCGTGCATTCGCCGCCCGAGATCAGCGCGACCGGCGGCTGCCACGGCTGGCCGTGAGCGCGCACTTCACGCGCAAGCGCGGCATATACCTTGGCGACTTCGCGCGCTTCGCCGGTCACGCTGTCGCCGAGGATCGCGGCGCGCACGCCGTGCGCTTCGAAAAATTTCGCTGCCGCCGCGAGCGACTGGTGCGCGGTGGCGATCACGCGATTTTCGGTTCGGGCGAACGCCGGGTCGCCAGGTTTCGGCGTTTCGGCGAGTTCGCCGCGAATGCCGCGCGCGAGCGTCTCCTGCACCGCGGCGGGAATTTTGCACTCGTAGTGGGTGAGGATATTCAACGCGTCCTTATAGGTTGTCGGATCCGGCGCGCAAGGACCGGACGCGATATGCGTTGGATCATCACCCGTCACGTCCGAGATAACCAGCGCAAGTATGCGGGCTTTGCACGCGGCGGCGAGACGTCCGCCCTGGATCAGCGACAGGTGTTTTCTGACCGTGTTAATTTCCTGGATCATCGCGCCACAGCGCAAGAGTTCCTGCGTAACCGCTTTGAGGTCCGCCATCGATATTGTCTCGACCGGCAGGCTCAGCAATGCAGATCCGCCGCCCGACACCAGTACCAGCAGCAAATCGTCTTTCGACAGCCGCTTTGCGCCGTCGAATATGCGTTGGGCCGCGGTTTCGCCTGCTTCGTCGGGCACGGGGTGACCGGCCTCGACTACGCTGATGCGATTGGTCAGCAGTCCATGCGCGTAGCGCGTAATCACGGTGCCTTCGAGTGGCGCGCCGGGCGGCCAGTGCTGCTCGACCGCAAGCGCCATGGACGCCGCGGCTTTGCCGGCGCCGACGACCAGCGTGCGGCCTTTAGGCGGTGCGGGCAGATGCGGCGGCACGATCTTCAGCGGATCGGCCGCTGCGACCGCGGCGTTGAAGCTGCCGAGCAATAACTCGCGCGGAGACAATTTCCCTCCTAAAACCGGTTAGCCGCCGATGAACGCCGATAAACGCCGATGCAACCCGGAAAATAAAACCAGGTTCCAATGTCTTTGCGTTTGAGCTTTTGACTTGTATCCGCGTTCATCTGCGTTTATCGGCGGTTTCATGATTGTTGGTTTTTCTAACTGAGCACACGCTTGAGATATTGACCCGTGTAACTCGCGTTGTTTTTTGCCACGTGTTCCGGCGCGCCTTCGGCGAGTACGCGCCCGCCGCCGTCGCCGCCCTCGGGGCCGAGGTCGATGATCCAGTCCGCGGTCTTGATGACGTCCAGATTGTGTTCGATGACGACGACCGTGTTGCCGTGATCGCGCAGCCGGTGCAGCACCCGCAGCAGGAGATCGATATCGTGAAAATGCAACCCGGTAGTCGGTTCGTCGAGCACATAGAGCGTGCGGCCGGTGTCGCGTTTCGAGAGTTCGAGCGCGAGTTTCACGCGCTGCGCTTCGCCGCCGGACAGGGTGGTCGCGCTCTGGCCGAGCGTGATGTAACCGAGACCGACGTCGAGCAGGGTATGCAGCTTCCTCGCGACCACCGGCACGGCGCCGAAAAATTCCGCCGCCTGCTCGACCGTCATCGCCAGAACTTGCGTGACGTTTCTGCCCTAGTACTGGACTTCGAGCGTTTCGCGGTTGTAGCGATTACCGTGGCACACGTCGCACGGCACGTAGATGTCGGGCAGAAAGTGCATCTCCACCTTGATGACGCCGTCGCCCTGGCACGCTTCACAGCGCCCGCCTTTGACGTTGAACGAAAAACGCCCCGGCCCGTAGCCGCGCTCGCGCGCCATCGGCACGCCGGCAAAAAGTTCGCGGATCGGCGTGAAGAGGCCGGTATAGGTTGCGGGGTTGGAGCGCGGCGTGCGGCCGATCGGACTTTGATCGACGTTGACGACCTTGTCGAAATGATCGAGTCCGTTGATCGCGGTGTGCGCGGCGGGTTCCGCCGTGCTGCCGTAAAGGTGGCGCGCCGCGGCGTTGTACAGGGTGTCGTTGATCAGCGTCGACTTGCCGGAGCCCGACACGCCGGTGATGCAGACGAAAAGGCCCACCGGCACCTTGACGGTGAGGTCCTTCAAATTGTTGCCGCGCGCGCCTTCGATGCCCAGCATGCGCCGGGCATCGGGTTTGTGACGCAGGCCGGGTATGTCAATGCGGCGGCGGCCGGTCAGGTACTGGCCGGTCAGCGATTCGGCGTTGTTGCGGATGTCCTCCGGCGTGCCTTGCGCGATGATGCGACCGCCGTGTTCGCCGGCGCCGAGCCCGATGTCGACGACGTGGTCGGCGTTTTCAATCGCGTCCTGGTCGTGTTCGACGACGATGACGGTGTTGCCGATGTCGCGCAGGCGCTTCAAGGTGGCGAGCAGGCGCGCGTTGTCGCGCTGATGCAGCCCGATCGACGGCTCGTCGAGCACGTACATCACGCCGGTGAGTCCGGAGCCGATCTGGCTCGCAAGCCGGATGCGCTGCGCTTCGCCGCCCGACAGCGTGTCGGCGGCGCGATCGAGCGACAGATAGTCGAGCCCGACATCGTTCAGGAAGGTGATGCGGTTGATGATTTCCTTGACGATCCGGTCGGCAATCGCCAGTTTCTTGCCTGCGAGTTCGACGGTTGTGAAAAACTGCAGCGCCTGCCTGAGGGAGAGCGCGCTGATTTCGTAAATCGCCTTGCCGGCAACGTGCACGTTGCGCGCTTCGCGTCTTAAGCGCGTGCCCGCGCATTCGGGGCACACCTGCGTATTTAAATATTTGGCAAGCTCCTCGCGCACGACCAGCGAATCCGTTTCGCGGTAGCGGCGTTCGAGGTTCGGGATGATGCCTTCGAAGGTGTGTTCGCGCGGCACTTTGTTGCCGCGCTCTCCGATGTAGACGAATTTTATCCTGTCGGTGCCCGAGCCGTGCAGCACCGCGGTTTGCACCGCCGCGGGCAGCTTCTCGAACTCGGTTTCCAGATCGAAGTCGTAGTGCAGTGCCAGGCATTGCAGCATCTGGAAATAAAACTGGTTGCGCTTGTCCCAGCCGCGTACCGCGCCCGCGCCGAGCGAGAGGTGCGGATAGGCGACGACGCGCTTCGGATCGAAGAAGCTGATGTGGCCCAAGCCGTCGCAGCGCGGG